>JAQWUC010000001.1 GCA_029242355.1 Paracoccaceae bacterium
CCAAGCAACACCTCATAAATAGCTTGGAACCAATGTTTTAATGGATCAAAACCATTTTCCACACCCACTGCATAAACAATCTTTTGTAATTCTTCTCCATTCAAATTCTTTTCACAAATTGATAATGCTACACATAACTCATTGAGAGCCTTTGATTCTCGCGCATCTGGCGCACGAAAAATTTTCTTTGGTTTAATAAAATCATGGTAATATGTTACTGCATAGCTCGCTGCCAAATCTAAACCCGGGTTTGTTATTGGCGTGATATTTTCAATATACTTTTCAATAAAGCCCCAAAGGATATCTTTGTTATCAGCTCCAGATGCAGAAACTAGATTCAAAAGCATCGAAAATGATATAGTTAGGTCAGACTTAGGAGGATCTCCACCATGAATATGCCAAACTGGGTTATTTAACCTTTCATCTTCAGACTGTTTTGAAAAACTCTTAAGGTGCTGGTGATATTCATCTACTGTTTTAGGAATTACGTCAAAAAATAAACGCTTTGCTGTCTTGGGTTTCTGATACATAAATAGACCAAGAGAATTTGGTTCTGCATAATTGAGCCAATCATTCATTGAAAGACCGTTTCCTTTTGATTTTGAGATTTTTTGACCTAACTCATCAAGAAATAATTCATAATTGTAAAGTGCAGGGGAATCGTTGTTTAACACAGAGCAAATTTTTCTGCCTAATTCTGCTGATGGTATTAAATCTTTTCCATGCATCTCATAATCGACATCAAGCGCACACCAGCGCATAGCCCAATCTGGTTTCCACTGTAGTTTTATATTACCACCCGTAACCGCTGTTTCAACTTTTTCGCCATCCAATTCTTTGTAAATTATAGTACCTCTTTTTATATTAATTTCTTCGGTTGGTACTTGTAAAACATGACCTGTCTTCTTACTGATTGGCATAAATGGCGAGTAAGAGGATTTTCTCTCCGTTCCTAGCGATGGTAGCATTATACTCATTATCTTATCATACGAAGTCAGCATTTTAAGCAAAGTTTCATCAAAATAACCTGATTTATAATATTCCGTGGATGAAATGAAATCATAAGAAAAATTGTATGCATCAAGAAAATCTCTTAATTTTGCATTATTATACTCGGCAAAACTCGAATATTCTCCAAATGGATCGCGTACTTTTGTTAATGGCAAGTTCAAATCACGCTCAAGTGATTCTGGTTTTGGAATATTAGTTGGAACCTTTCTAAGGCCGTCCATATCATCAGAAAAACAAATTAATTTTGTTGGAATATCAGATATTTCCTCAAATGCTCGTTTTACCATTGAGGTTCTCATTACTTCCCCAAACGTTCCAATGTGAGGGAGGCCAGATGGTCCGTACCCAGTTTCAAATAAGACATACCCCTTTTTTGGAGTTTGACCATTCAATCGTTTTAAAATCCTCCGAGCCTCTATAAATGGCCAAGCTTTTGAATTAATCGTGTTATTTCTTGATAGAGACATTTTTTTAAATTCCAATTTTTTTTACTACCTGTTATGGTAATAACTGATAATTATTTACTTAAATGTCAATTGCCAAAACATATTGCGAAAATATGTGCTTTGTTAAGGAAGAGCCGTGTCTGGGAAAAATGAATCACCTCCACTTTTAAGCATAGAAGACTCTCTAGTCGCCATAATGATTGCTGAAAGCCTATCCGACGACTCAATTTCAGGTCGCGAATTATTATCAATAAGTCGGATAGTGGATCATCTACCGATATTCCAACATTATGATCAAGATAGAGTCCAAACTATTGCTCAGACCGTATTTGATTTATTCGAAGAGGAGGATGGTTTGGATGCTCTTTTTGGACTTGTTAAGCATGCTCTTCCTGAGAACCTCTACGAAACCGCCTACGCGCTAGCGTGCGATGTTGCGGCCTGTGATGGAAGGCTCTTAGAAGCGGAACTTCAAATGTTAAAAGAAATTAGATACGAATTAAATATAAATAGATTACACGCCGCTGCCATAGAGCGCGGGGCAAGAGCAAGACATCAAAAAATTTAATTAATTAAATATATTTTTTGGCCCAACTCGTCAGGATGTCATTTTCAAGAGTTTTAGCCTGCCTTAACCAATATTTACTTCCGGGAGGATTTGCCAATTGATGTTTTTTGACAGCTTTTTTCTTGACAAGATCTGCTGAAAATATAGCGAAGACTGCGCGTGGAACTCCGTTTCTTATAATATAACCCGCTAAACTTCTGTTAAAATGCATTGTCCCTGTTTTCGCCACTATATTAATATTAGCCTGACGTATTTTTTTCTCTTCACCTCCATAAATTCTTCGCCCTTTTAATAAAGGAATTAATATCTCCTTGGTTTCCTTGCGGTAAAGGAATCTTGTAAAATCTATGCTTGAAACCCTACTGTCAGACGTTAATCCTGAGTGATTATAAAATGTATTTCCATCAGTTTTAGAAACAAAATTAAACCACTTACTCATCATAAGACCTGAAGTAAATATTTTTGAAGTAGGTAAGCCCCAAAAATTAGCCGCAAAGACACCAATAATCTCAGCAGTTACATTCGTTGATTGATCTAACATTTTTTTTAAAATATGTGACAAATCCTTTGATTTATGACTGTATATTAATTCTGAACCAGAAGTATTTTTTCTAATTCTTGTTGGCTTACAGACGGATATATTACTATCTACGCACAACTGATAAAGGACGGAACTTGTATAGGTAGAAGCCAACCTAACTGGAAGCCAACGCACGCCTTTTTTTCCTAAAACTTTTCTCACTACCACCCATTTTTCAAGTCGCTTTTTACGTTCAAGAACGTATTCAAACACTGCATTACCTTGATTTTTTCCAACAATCGAAATATGACTTGATGAAACTTTTGACTTTAACGATCTAGTTCCCAAATTAAGTTCATAATTTTTACCTTTTCTAGTCCAAGAGAAAAGGACCTTGTTGTTATTCAAGTTTAAACCCGAAAAACCTGGATTAAAACTTTCTTGGGGTAACTGTAAGGGGTCAATAATTAAAAATTCTGGAATAATTTCGCTATTATAAAAAAAATATCCTGAAATTTCTTTAATTCCTCTCACCTTCAAAGCATCTACAAAATTATGCAAATCATCTGTCGATAATGATGGATCGCCACCGCCAATCAAATAAAGATTTCCTTCAAGGACGCCATTCCTTACCTTACCATCAATGAACAACCTCGTTACAAACGAATAGTCTTCTCCAATAGCTTCAATGCCATATACTGCAGTTACCATTTTCGTTACTGATGCCAAAGGCAACTTAAGGTCTTTATTATAATTCTCTAAAACTTTGTTAGTCTGCAAGTCTAATAAAACTGCCGTCGTTTGATTTTCAAAATTTGTTTTACTTATGATTTCATCAACTTTTTTTCTTACACCACCAAAGGCGTACCAAGGGAAATTAATTCCAGTAACTATCAAGGTTAGATAGTTAAAAAACTTTCGTCTCGATAATACGTTTATATTTTTCATTGTCTCAAACTCTGTTCTCGTATCTGTGTCGATGAGATATCTTGCATTGGCCCCCCAAGAAGAGACCAAGCTGGCGCCTCCATGAACGGTATCATTGCAGCATTAGATGCCTTTACACGAAATTTCCTATATCGCATTGCAGTTTTCGATAATCCCGCTTTTATTTGTTCCCCTGGTCGGGCCATCACACCCACAGGAATATTTTCCATAATCCAAGTCCAATGATCCCATTTATGAAAATTTATAAGATTATCCGCGCCCATTAACCAAACAAAACGCACACCTGGATAACATTTAAAAAGTTTTTGCAATGTTTGCGAAGTAGAATGAGTATTCAATCTATTTTCAATGTCTGAAACAAATACTTTTGGTTTATGAATGATTTTTCTGCTGTCTTTCACTCTAATATGAACTGAGAGCGAGCTTTTCAGTTTAAGAGGGTTTCTAGGACTTACCAACCACCAAACCATATCCAAACGAAACGCCTGTAAAGCTTGATTAGTAATGTGTACATGTCCAGCGTGAGGAGGATCAAACGATCCACCAAGCAAACCAATGGTGGTACCCTTTAACAGCATTTTTTGCTTTGCAGCTATCATAACTCTTTATTTTAATACTTCAAAAACGAAATTATTAGCTATCATTCTTTGCTCTTATAGAAAAGACTGTCAACAATATAATAATTATAGTGAAGATCTTTATTGCGCTTCATGAGATATCGAACTACATCAAGATATGGGAGAAGAGGTATAAGAATATAATGGCGGCAAAAAAATATATTTACCATATGGAAGCTGTGTCAAAGAGCTATCCTGGTGGCAAGAAATGTTTCGAAGATATCCATTTGTCATTCCTGCCCGGAGTTAAAATCGGTGTAGTCGGGACTAACGGTACAGGGAAATCAACCTTGATGAGGATAATGGCAGGTATAGACAAAGACTATACTGGAGAAGCTTGGTCTGCAGAGGGGATTTCCATCGGATATTTACCTCAGGAACCTGAGTTAAATATAAAAAAAACGGTTCGAGAGAATATCATTGAAGGTGTCATTGAGAAAAAAAACCTTCTTGAGGAATTTAATAAAATAGCCATGAAAATTGGAGAAGAATATTCAGAAAAGTTGATGGAAGAAATGACAGTTCTTCAGGATAAAATTGACTCTGAAGATTTGTGGGATTTGGATAGTAAAATCGATGTCGCAATGGAGGCTTTGCGTTGTCCGAAAGACGAAGCTTCAATTCTAGACTTATCAGGAGGAGAAAAAAGACGGATAGCTTTGTGCAAGCTATTATTACAATCACCTGACATGCTTCTTTTAGACGAACCAACAAACCATCTAGATGCAGAAACAATATCTTGGCTACAACAACATCTCATCGATTATCGGGGAACCATTTTACTAGTCACTCATGATCGCTATTTTCTGGACGATATAACAGGTTGGATCCTCGAATTAGATAGAGGAAGGGGCATTCCATATGAAGGTAATTACTCTAACTGGTTAGAAAAAAAAGCGTCAAGGATTAAGCAAGAGTCTCGTGAAGACAAATCACGCAAAAAAGTATTAGAAAATGAATTGGAATGGATACGTCAAGGTGCAAAGGCGCGTCAAACCAAACAGAAGGCACGACTTACTGCATATAATGAAATGGTCTCAAAATCAGAGCGTGAAAAACTTTCTACTGCGCAAATAATTATTCCTAATGGAAAGAGATTGGGTTCCAAAGTAATTGACATAACAAATTTGACGAAATCTTATGGAGATAACTTGTTAATAGACGATCTTTCTTTTTCCTTACCGCCGGGAGGAATTGTTGGAGTCATAGGGGCGAATGGATCAGGAAAATCAACATTATTCAGAATGTTAACTAAGCAAGAAGAACCGGACGACGGTATCATAGCCTTTGGAGAAACTGTTCAGTTATCCTACGTAGATCAATCTCGGGATAGTCTTGATGGCGAAAAAACCACTTGGGAAGAAATATCTGATGGCTTAGATGTTATTAAACTTGGGGATGCGGAAGTAAATTCTCGAGCCTACTGTGGTTCATTTAATTTCCGAGGCGGAGACCAACAAAAAAAAGTAAAACTCTTATCAGGTGGAGAACGTAATAGAGTGCACATGGCTAAACTATTAAAGGCTGGTGGAAATGTACTACTGCTCGACGAACCAACAAATGATCTTGATGTAGAGACGCTTCGAGCTCTTGAAGAGGCCTTACTCGAATTTGCCGGTTGCGCCATCATCATAAGTCACGATAGGTTTTTCTTAGATAGACTTTGCACTCACATCCTTTCATTCGAAGGTAATAGTCAGGTAGAATGGTTTGAAGGTAACTTTGCTGACTATGAAGCAGATAAAATTCGAAGGTTAGGTTTAGAAAATTTGGAACCGAAGAGAATAAAATACAAAAAATTTAGTCGCTGACGCCAATATGTTATAATCTTATCTTCTGCATAAGTGGAAACAATTTTTTCATGTCTGGTCCCGAACTTTGCCCAGTTAACGCCTTTCTAAGCGGTAAGAATAAACTTTTTCCAGACCGATTTGACTCAGATTTAATTGCGTTAGTCCAATCTATCCAACTGTTCTTATCCCTCGGGTAACCTGGCATAAGTTGCTTACACAAAAAAATAAAATCTCTGTCTTCGGCCAAAATTGATGGTTCAATCCCATCAACACACAAACACCACAAATCATGTAAATCAGAGCGCTTAGAAATGTTTTCTTTAGCCATATCCCAGAAATCTAATTGTATATCTATAGGTATCTTAAGATCGTTTAACTCTTTTTCTATTTCATCAAAAGAAAGTCTCATTAAGCATTTTTGTGAGAACAAAGATAAGATGTTACTATCAAACTTCGTTGGAGTGGTACCAAACTTAGAAAGATTAAAATATTTAAAAACTTCCTCAATTGTAATTTCTGGAACTGGTGGGTTTTGACTTCCTAACCCAGCCATGAAGATAAAAATCGCCTCTGGTTCAAGACCGATAGTTCTAAGCTCTTTAAGAGATAGGTTGTTCATGCGTTTGGATAAAGGCTCTCCCTTTACTCCAATGAGAAGTGAGTGGTGGGCAAAAAATGGAAGAGAAGAGCCTAGTTTTGTCAAAAGCTGTATTTGAGTTGCTGTATTCGTTACATGATCGCTTCCCCGGATAACATAATTAATCCTGAACTCAATATCATCAACCACTGATGCCAATGTATACAAAAATTGCCCGTCAGCGCGAATAAGAACAGGATCTGAAACAGATCCAGAATCAACCGATACCGAACCTAAGATACCGTCTTGCCACTCGACTCTTGATTGATCTAATTTAAATCGCCAATAACCGTGTTTTTCTGATCTAAGGCGTAATTTTTCTTTTGTAGATAAGTTAATAGACGATCTATCATATACTGGGGGGCGCCCCATACTAAGTTGTTTACGACGCTTAAATTCTAACTCCTCAGGAGTTTCAAAACACTCATAAAGATATCCACTTTCTTTTAAACTTTGTGCTGCATATTCATATAATGATATTCTATTTGATTGTTTCTCACATCTGTCCCATTCAAAGCCAAGCCATTCGAGATCTCGTTTTATTTGATCAGAAAATTGTTCTGTAGATCGCACCTTATCAGTATCATCTAATCGTAGAATAAATTGTCCTCCCGACTTTTTTGCCATGACATAATTGAATATTGCAGTTCTTAAATTTCCAACATGTAAAAAGCCCGTGGGCGATGGTGCAAACCTTGTGATATAATTCATGATTGGTCTCGCCATTGCTGAACTAACGGATATCGTCTTCCAGATCCAAATGCACGATCCGTGAGATTTGGCCCTGGAGCAGATTGAAACCGTTTGTATTCTGATAAATAAATTAAGTTTTCTATCTTTTTTACAATTGTTTTATCAAACCCTTGCGCAACAAGATCGTTTACTCCTAAATCATTATCAATTAAACCAACTAGTATACTATCTAAGATATCGTAGGGAGGGAGGCTCTCATCATCTCGCTGATCAAATCGAAGCTCAGCTGATGGCGGTTTATCAATTATCGATACTGGAATGACTGTACCCTCAGGGCCCATCATCCACTTTTCATAAGATACATTCCTCCATAAACAAGTCTCAAATACTCGAGTTTTATACAAATCTTTAATTGGGTTATAACCTCCCGCCATATCACCATAAATCGTCGAGTAGCCAACTGCCACTTCTGACTTATTCCCGGTTGTGAGAAGCATCATGTTAAACTTGTTTGACAAGGCCATCAAGATCACACCTCGTAAACGTGATTGGATATTCTCTTCCGTTAAATCCTCTTGATAACCCTGAAATGCATTGGCGAGACTTGCAATTAAAATTTCGTTCGCGGGGTCGATTGATATTGTCTCAATCAAACAATTTAAATTGTCTACTAGATTTGCCGCATCATCAAGTGATCCTTGGGAGCTAAATTTGGAAGGAAGCCTAACACACAAGACATTTTTAGGACCCATCGCATCAGTTGCTATAGTAGCCACAAGAGCACTATCAACACCACCTGAAAGTCCAAGAATAACTTTCGAAAACCCACTTTTTCTTGTGTATTCTTTCAAAGACTCGACCATAGCTCGATAATCTTGAGCGACAACGTTATCATAAAGACTTCTAACACCTGGTTTCACTAACCAAGCATTATCCACTTTAACAAAATTTATAACCTCTTCGGTCTCTTCAAATTGAGGGAGACTCACAACATGTTTTCCACCTGGGTTTAAAACAAAACTTGCTCCATCAAAAATTAAATCATCCTGTCCACCGGTCATATTAAGATACACAATGGGCACATTAGTTTCTACTGATCTTTTGATCACTATTTGAGTCCGAGTATCTATCTTTTCTCTTGAGTAAGGCGATCCATTTGGCGAAATCAAAAAATCAGCCCCAGTTTCGACCATTAGCCCTGCAACATCTTCAAACCATAAATCTTCACAAATTGGAGTACCGATTTTAACACCCAAAACTTCAAACGGTTTCGAAATTGGACCTGAAGTAAACACTCGCTTTTCGTCAAAAACATTCACATTAGGTAAATGATGCTTTCGAGAAACTATAGAATATTCCCCATTGTTAATAAGATAATACGCATTGTAGATTCTTCCATTTTCATACAGTGGGGCTCCAATCAGAACAGGTATTCCTCCTGCTAAATCTAACTTTAATTGGTTAATTGCCGAGTTCACCTCTAACATAAAGGATGGTTTCAAAATCAAATCCTGAGCTTGATAACCAGTTAGACTCATCTCAGGAAAAGCTAGTAGATCAACATTCTTATTAATAGCTCGACTATACGACTCTTTTATTTTTTTAAGATTCTTATTCAAATTCCCACAACTCGGATTAAATTGTACAATCATTAAAAAAAAATGCTGTTTCATTGATGAAGCACCTAAAGTTGAAGTGAAATCTATTTCCTCAAGTCTTATAAGAGTGTAAAATAAATTGCAATTGTGCCTCAATAAAGCTTAGCTAAGATTAAAAATCAAATCAAATTTCAAACCATTAATTTCACACGCTATTAATTTAGAAATTTCTTTTAAAAAAAATAGTTTTCATTTTAATATACAATGGACTAGATCTAAACCAATTATTTGACTAATATTTAGAATAAGAAATAAAATCGATAAAGGTATTATTATAATGCGAGCCTACAGAAGCATATTACCATCAGTGATTGCAACCTTCCTAATACTAACAAATCAGATAGCATTTGCGGGTGATGTTCAACTTAAACAATATAGCAATGGAGGAATTTATGAAGGAGAATTTCTCAATGGGAAACAGCATGGCAATGGAAAATACATAAGTGCCGATGGTTACGAATATTCAGGCCAATGGGTAAATGGAATAATAGAAGGTGAAGGAACTGCAAAATATAGCGATGGATCAATTTACACTGGGTCTTTCAAAGAAAGTAAACCAAATGGAATCGGTAAACTAGTGTTTTTAAATGGAGGATCCTATGAAGGCACTTGGGAAAATGGAAACTTTCATGGAAAAGGAACAATCATTTATTCGAACGGCGATAATTACACAGGAAATTTCAAAAATGGCAAACGATCAGGATTTGGTGAACTTAAGAGCCTAGATAATCATCAGTACTCCGGAGACTGGAAAAATGATGAAAAAAATGGACAAGGCACTATCAAATATGCTGATGGCTCAATATATGAAGGTCAATTGAAAAATGGCCTTCAAGAAGGTATTGGTAGTTTGACTCTCAAAGATGGTTTAAAAATCAAAGGACCATGGAAAAAGGGTGAAATAAAAGGTTTTGTGACAATAGAACAACCTAATGGCGATCGGTATGAAGGGAATATGCTTGCAGGCAAACGAACTGGGGAGGGTACAAGCTATTACGCCTCAGGTGATATTTACAGCGGAAATTTCAAGAATGACAAACGTAATGGGCAAGGGGTATTCACGAGTAAAAAAGGTCATTCATACGAAGGTAATTGGACAAACGGTAAAATGGCAGGAAAAGGTAAAATTACTTACTCTGACGGATCCATTTATATTGGCAATTTTCTAAATGATAATGCTCATGGTATAGGAAAAATCACCTATCCCGATGGTGGTTTTTATGAAGGTTCTTGGAACCGAGGTGTGATCGATGGTTCCGGTGAAGCTCATTATGCAAATGGATTAGTTTATGTTGGTGAATTCAAAAATGCTCAAAATCATGGTCAAGGAACGATGACATATAGTGATGGATACTCATACTCAGGGAATTGGAAGGGAGGCAATCCGGACGGAAAAGGTACTTCTAAATATCCGGACGGAACCATATACGAGGGTAACTTTAAAAATGGCGAAAGACATGGAAAAGGTAGAATTATAATGCCTGACGGGTTTAACTATTCTGGGCATTGGTTGGCGGGCGAAATTGATGGAACCGGTATGGCTATTTATCCAAATGGAGACATTTATGAGGGTTCTTTTAAAAAAGGTCAGAGGGATGGCCAAGGTAAAATGAAATATGCTAATGGCGAGGAGTACAATGGAAATTGGGTTAAAGGCGAAAAAAAGGGTAATTAATAAGGTATTCTCTTACCATCGAAAGCGTAGAAACCTCCAGTGTCTTGGGATCCTTTTTGCTCAATTACCTGTAAAATATTTCTAGCAGCTTCAGAAGGCTCAACAAATTTATGATTTCTCAGGTATTGCTCGGTAAGCTTACTCCTCACCGTTCCTGGGTGGATTGATATAAATACAGAGTGTGGATTTATTCTAGAAGCTTCAATAGAAGCAGTTTTTATAATCTGGTTTAAAGCAGCTTTCGACGCTCGGTATGAGATCCATCCTCCTAATTGATTATCTTCAACCGAGCCTACTCTTGCAGATAAACTTGCAAAAACGGCTTTTCCATTTCGAGGAAGAAATTTCATAAAGTGCTTGATTAGCATTGCTGGTCCAATTGCATTCACAGTGAATTGATTAACCATTCTCTCATGATCTAGGGACCTCAAGCTTTTTTCTGGGCCAACGTTGCTAATCTCTAAAGCTCCAGTTGCATCCAGAATGAAGTTAAAATAACCATTTTGTTCTTTTGCTCGTAACTCAATAGTTTCAGGTTTCATAAAATCAAGGCCATTCTTTCTTCTACTAATAGTAACAACATTTTCAGATCCAATTTTATTCTTTAGAATCTCTACTATTGCTGAACCAATAGCTCCAGTAGATCCGATGATTAAAGCTCTGCACTCAGAATTAAAAAATAGGCCTTTCTTGCTCATAGCGAACTCCATTTTAACTTATTCAATTGGTAACGAAGGTTTTAGCACGTAATTTTTTTTCTTGACTTATAAAATGCTCTTTTACAGAGCGATAGTCTGTGTATAATGTTACAGACATGCAATTTTTATCTAACGTTTAAGAACATAAAATCAAGTGTGGTTGCCGGTACCTGAAGACTAATAAAGCCAAGTTACTGGGTAAACATAATTATATGACCTAAGAGAAGATAACATGACAAACACTAGTCAAAGAGTACTTATTTTTGATACAACATTGAGAGACGGCGAACAGAGTCCCGGCGCTACAATGTCGTTACCTGAAAAACTTGAGATCGCCTTACTTCTAGATGAAATGAACGTTGACGTAATTGAAGCTGGGTTTCCAATAGCTTCTGAGGGCGATTTCGAATCAGTGTCTGAAATAGCAAAAAATACAAAAAATGCTATCATTTGTGGCCTAGCACGAGCGAACATAAATGATATTGATCGATGCTGGAGCGCTGTCAAAAACGCTAAAGCTTCAAGAATTCATACTTTTATTGGAACTTCTCCAATTCATAGAAAATATCAGGTACGATTAAATAAAAAGGAAGTTCTTGAAAAGATACAAATGACAGTGATGCATGCACGCGATTTGTGTGGAGATGTACAATGGTCACCAATGGATGCGACGAGAACGGAAGGTGATTTTTTATGTAGTGTTGTCGAAACTGCTATAAAATCTGGTGCTACAACAATTAATATTCCAGACACGGTGGGTTATACCGCACCTGGTGAAAGTGCAAAAATAATAAGAATGTTAAAAAATAGAGTCCCAAATATAGATCAGATTGTAATTGCAACGCACTGCCATAATGATCTCGGAATGGCTACTGCGAATGCTCTAGCGGCGGTTGAAGCTGGAGCTCGGCAAATAGAGTGTACGATAAACGGTTTAGGCGAAAGGGCAGGAAATACGGCATTAGAAGAGGTTGTTATGGCAATGAAAGTGCGAAATGATATTTACCCATTTCATTCTGAAATTAATACAAAAAAACTTATGTCAGCAAGTCGTCTTGTGGCTACCGTATCTGGTTTTCCGGTACAATTTAACAAAGCAATCGTTGGAAAAAATGCATTCGCCCATGAAAGTGGAATACATCAAGATGGAATGTTAAAGCACTCTGGTTCATTTGAAATAATGAGCCCTGAGGATATTGGTCTTACTGACTCCAATTTAGTTATGGGTAAACACTCTGGCCGAGCAGCACTAAGAAAAAAGCTTGAAGATCTTGGTTACACGATAGGGGACAATAAACTTAAAGATTTGTTCGTAAGATTTAAAGAGCTCGCTGACCGCAAGAAAGAAATTTTTGATGATGACCTAATCGCCCTGATATCAGACAGTGCTAGCAACGAAGCTCATGATTTTATTAAATTAGAAAAACTGGAAGTGGTCTGTGGGACTGAAAGTCCTCAAAAAGCAAAACTTGTACTCCAAATCGATAATAATGTTTTTCAAACAACTTCTAAAGGAGATGGACCGGTTGATGCAGTTTTTAAAGCCGTGAAAGAACTTTTTCCAAATGACTCAAGACTTCAACTGTATCAAGTTCATGCTGTGACCGAAGGAACAGATGCCCAAGCCACAGTGTCAGTAAGATTAGAAGAGAATGGTAAAATTGCAACTGGACAATCATCTGATACCGATACTGTAGTTGCCAGTGCTAAGGCCTATATTAATGCCCTCAACAAGCTACTTCTGAGACGAGAAAAAAAAGCACTGGGCTAAGATTTTGAAAAGTTCTGAAGCTAGTGGGATGCCCAAACAAAAGGAAAGATTGCTATTAGCAAAATAAACTGCGATAGAAATGGTGTCGAGAATAATAAAGGAATGAGAGAGAAAAATGTTTGGAACGATAAGTAGTTTTTTTTCCCCTGACATGGCTATTGATCTTGGAACAGCCAATACTCTCGTTTACGTCCGTGGGAAAGGTATCGTTCTTAGTGAACCTTCAGTGGTAGCCTACCACCTAAGAGATGGGAAAAAACAAGTACTGGCGGTTGGAGAAGACGCTAAACTCATGTTAGGCAGAACGCCGGGCTCGATTGAGGCTATACGCCCAATGAGAGATGGAGTCATTGCTGATTTTGATGTAGCTGAAGAAATGATAAAGTATTTTATCAGAAAGATTCACAAACGAGGTAACATTGCAAAACCAAAGATAATCGTATGTGTCCCCCACGGAGCAACACCAGTTGAAAAACGGGCTATTCGCGAGTCTGTATTGTCGGCAGGAGCTAGAAAAGCGGGGCTTATAGCCGAGCCAATAGCGGCTGCGATCGGAGCTGGAATGCCAATAACCGATCCAACTGGCTCAATGGTTGTTGATATTGGGGGAGGAACAACCGAGGTAGCTGTATTAAGTTTAGGAGACATAGTCTACGCACGCTCAGTTCGAGTTGGGGGCGACAGGATGGACGAGGGAATTATTTCCTATTTAAGGCGACAACACAACTTGTTAGTCGGAGAAGCAACATCAGAGAGAATAAAAACTCAGATTGGAACAGCAAGAATGCCCGAAGATGGAAGAGGGGCATCAATGGATATCAGAGGTCGCGACTTA
>JAQWUC010000002.1 GCA_029242355.1 Paracoccaceae bacterium
TTTTTATTGCCTCTAAGTGATAGCCCCTAGCGACAACTGAGACTTCATGACCAGATCTTTTAAGCATCACAGCCAGGTAACCACCAATTGCCCCAGCACCAACGATACAAATTTTCATTTTGAAATCCCTAATTTTTTTGCTAAACCAATTCTTTGCACTTTTCCAGTTGAACCTTTTGGGATTTCACTCAAGAAAACCATAGTTTTGGGAATTTTGTAGCCAGCAATTCTTGTTTTTAAATACTCTTTTATATCGATTTGTGTTGTTTTTTCAGCGTTACTTAACACTAAAGCGGCACCAATATCCTCGCCAAGCTTTTCGTGAGGTATTGAAAAAGTTACCGCTTGGGCCACATCTGGGTGGGTTAGTAAAACTTCATCAATTTCTTTTGGAGAAATTTTTTCGCCACCTCGATTAATTATTTCTTTTAGACGTCCCTTTATTGTAAGGTATCCATCATTATCTATTGAGCCTTGGTCTCCCGTTCTAAACCATCCATCAATAAAATTATCTAAATTAGCCTTTACATTATTTTTGTACCCTGAAGTTACATTTGCTCCCTTGATAACAATTTCACCAATTTGGTTCGGAGCTAAAAGTTTTCCACTATTTGATAATACTCCTATTTCAGGTCCGGCTGCCAATCCCACCGTACCTGGTTTCCTTTTGAGTGGTGGTAGCGGGTTTGATGCCATTTGATGCGCGGCCTCTGTCATTCCATATGCTTCAATTACTGGGCATCTAAAAACAGATTCCAAATTTTCCAACACAACAACTGGAAGTGATGCTGAGGAAGATCTGATAAATTTTAAAGTACTCGCTTCTATAATCTTTTTGTTTCTTTCTGCTCTACTCAATATAGCCTGATGCATTGTAGGCACAGCAGAGAACCAACTTGGTTTTACTTCATCCAAAATAGTAAAAAACTTTAGTGCATCAAAACCGTTTGTGCAAAACATTGATCCTCCAGACTCTAATGTCGCCAGAACCCCTGCAATTAAACCATGAATATGGAAAAGTGGCATAATATTTAAGTAACAATCTTGATCGTGTAATCTTAAGGTGCGAGCAATATTTCTCGCTGACACGCTAATGTTGTCCGCGCTTAAAGGAACAATTTTAGGCCGGGAGGTAGTTCCTGAAGTATGTAATACCAAACTCACATCGTCTGCTTTATTAAAAATTGCTGCTGAGGTTCCTACGATACAGCTTTCGTGCGTAAGAATTATATCTCCAGGTCCCTCTAGTAATTGCATTTTCAAAACTTTAATGTTGAGTTCATGAGCAGCAGTTACTGCTGCTAAATTTTCATGCTCAGCGACAATTAAAATTTTGCTATTGAGATCTTGCAGATAAAATTTGAATTCATTTTTTGTATAATTGGGATTTAATGGGGCAGCAGTCGCGAAACTTGCAACCGAAATGAAAATAGTGGCAGCCTCTGGTCCATTTGGAGTTACAATTCCAACACAATCTCCTGATTTAACGTTCATAGATGCTAGCTGTTCACCAATTTTTAATATTGTTGACCGTAAATGGTCATAAGAAAGAGTGCCGGTGCTACTTTTAATGGCACAACCGGTACCTTTCTCTAACAACTTCGCCAGTGGATTATTTTTATAATTACGCATGGTTTTTATCTCGTTGTTTCCAATCTAATATCTAGCATTGATTGCTAAGTACTTCTAATGAAAAGTCGTTTGCAATACTACTGCTGAACTAGTATTTCTTAATCAAAGTTCAAAAGCCATTACTACAAAGTAATTTTAGTATAGGTGTCAATAGAGAAGTGCTAGTTCGGCATGAAGAAAGAATTAAAATGAAAACAGTAGGAATTTTAGGCGGTATGGGGCCAGAAGCCACGTTGCTTTTAATGCAGAAAGTGATTGATGGAACTAAGGCAGGTGATGATTGCAACCATATCCCGATGATAATACATCAAAATACTCAAGTACCAAGCCGAATTAAAAGAATTCTTGAAGATAATAGTAAAGATCCTAGTCCTGTCCTTCAACAAATGGCTCTAGAATTACAAGATTTGAAGTGTGATTTCCTCGCTATGCCATGCAACACAGCACACTATTATTATCAAGATATCTGTCAACGCATTAGTGTACCACTTTTGAACATGATTCAGTTGTCTACAAAAAAAATGTTTGAGTTAAAACTTTCTAAAATTGGAATATTAGGATCGCCAGCAATTCAGAAAATTGGAATATTTGATGAGAGTTTTCGACACTATCAGCTTGAAAGTAATTTTTCAAATGATGATATCATGCTTAAAATAATAAAAAATATTAAAAAAGGTTCTCTTGATGAAAACACTATTGAAATCTTTAAGTCAGAAGTGTTAAGACTAGTTGATCATAAGTGTGATGGTATTTTAATCGCTTGCACTGAACTATCTCTCTTAAAAAAATACGTTCCCAAGTCACTTACTTGTTTAGATAGCCTTGATTGTCTCGTAGACTGTATCATTCAAAAAGCTACCATGAATTAGTTGGAAACTATGAAAGCGACATAATGGGCTTAAATTTGTATAATTTTTTTAGAACTTTTTTATCGAGTAAGTGTATTTTAAGAATTGTTTTCTCAGTAATTCTGTCCATTCCCTCAGTCGGTTATGGTGAAAATTTTTTATGTCGACCTTGGTCAAACGTGGTTACTGGTATAGAAATTGGTGATAGTTTTACATCTCAAATTGAAGATGGTACGATCTCTTTTTTAGGTGAGCAAAGACCTTTAGCTTTTGCGCAATTAATTTACTCGCACCCTTTAAATGATATTTTTATGGCAGCATCAGGAGAAATAGTGACAGCCGGTTTCGAAGGGCAACGAGTAAGAATTAATGTTTACTTCCCAAACAAAGAAGTTCGATTTTTTGTAACCGCCAGTTGCAGCAGGGTATAGCATGGGGTTAATTATTAAAATTAGAGTGCTCTTAACGCTAGTCTGTGTATCCTTTGCTTCGCCACTTTTTTGTTCAGAAGCCGAGAACAAACTAAATATAATTGAACGAACTAATTTTCAAAAGATGATATCAGTAAAAAATCTTACAGACATTTCTGTTGGAAAATTAAAGAACTACATAACTTTTAGTTTTCATGTGTCAGATAAACTTATCTTTTGTCATATTTCTAAAGATGGATCAGAACCTAGGGTAATCTGCCATTAAAATCTCAATCAATAATGCAAGAGTGATATTGATCAATCATCTTCAAACTTACCTCTTTAAAGTTTTCGTAATTGTAAAATATTTTATATCTAGAAAGTTGCTTTTGTGATAAAAATTGTAGGTATAATAATAATAGTGATTCGAGGCAGATGCAGACTTCCTTTTTAGAGAGTCTAATTGACGTTAAGACCGTTGATGAGACTTTTGGTGATATAGTATTTCCCAAAGGCTTTGAAGTCAGAGATTTTAATAAGCTTAGGAGCGACTTTGAATTATTGGCCAATAAATATGGATTAAGCTTGCCTGCGAAGCTTAAGAAAGGTCAGCTGGTTTTTGAATGGAAACCGTTTCCAAACGAAGTTCAAATTACGCACTCAAGTCCAAAAGAATTTTTATTAACTCAAGCTGAAATAGATGCTTTAAATGCAGTTTTTGATTGATTAACAAGAAGCACTGCCATTTCAACAAAAGTGTGTTATTCATAACTTGCATTGTACTTAATGTCCGTTTAGGTTCCTTTTAAATTTTGTGATCTTTGGTGACTTTAAATAATTTAACATCTTTTGAAAGGATATCTTCTATGTTTATTCCTCCTGCATTTGCTCAAGCCTCTGGCGGATTTGGTAGCAGTATTGGAGGTTTTCTTCCGATCATTTTGATTTTTGGTATCATGTATTTTCTAATGATCCGACCTCAACAAAAAAAGATGAAAGAGCATAAGCTTATGGTATCAGCTTTGCGGCGCGGCGATCAGGTTGTGACCCAAGGTGGGCTTATAGGTAAGGTTACTAAGGTTAAAGAAGAAGATGAGGTTGAGGTTGAAATTTCAAAGGATGTTAAAGTTCGAGTTATTAAAAGCACAATAGTTAATGTCGTAAGCAAAACCGAACCAACTGACAAGGCTTAGAGGCCGAGTTTTAAAATGCTTAATTTTTCACGATTGAAATTATTTTTAGTATTAGTCCCTTGTTTATGGGCGATTTATTCTGCCTTGCCTCATTTAAATTATGAACGAGTCGAGAGGTCTAACGATGCTCGGAAAATTCTGGAGGCTGGCGGTTCCTTCGCTAAAGATCTTAAAAAAGATTTAAAAAATTGGCCAAGTTGGCTTCCCAATAATGTTGTGAATTTGGGCTTAGATTTACGAGGAGGGGCTCATCTTCTCGTCGAGGTATCGCTTGAAGACGTTTATGAAGAGAGCATAGATGCTATTTGGGTCGAGGTTCGAGGTAAGTTGCGAGAAATGCGGGATGATATTGGATCAATTCGAAGGATTGATGCTGGTATTGGGTCGCTCCGGGTTAGGATTGAGAACCCTGATACTATTCCATTAGTGATTTCAGCAATTAAAAAACTTAGTGAGCCCGTTGCATCTTTGTCCTCATTAAATGCAAAATCGTTCACCGTAAGTAGTATAGATAACGTTTTAGTAGTTGAATTATCATCGGAGATGAAAGAAGTTTTAAATGGTCGTACAATGGCTCAATCGCTTGAAATTATTCGTCGTCGAGTTGACGAGGCAGGTACTCGGGAACCATCAATTCAACGTCAGGGGAAACGACGAATTCTTGTTCAAGTTCCTGGTATTGGCTCTGCAGAAGAACTATTAAAGTTAATTGGAAAAACCGCAAAACTTTCGTTCAATGCGGTACAGTCTCGTACGACGGATGGTTCAAAATCTGTGAATTTTAGCCAAAATCTTGTTCCTGATGCAACTGTTAGTGATCTTTTTTATATTTTAGATAAAACAAGCGTTGTGTCTGGAAATGAGCTCACGAATGCTCAAGCATCTTTTGATCAAAATAATAGGCCTGCAGTAAGTTTTCAGTTTAATCCTGCCGGAGGACGAAAATTTGGAACTTATACAAAAAATAATATTGGTTCGCCTTTTGCAATTGTATTAGATGAAGAGGTCATTTCTGCACCCGTAATACAAAGTCACATACCTGGTGGATCAGGAATAATTACAGGAAACTTTTCAGTAGAAGAAAGCAATCGTTTGGCAATATTGTTACGCGCAGGCGCCTTACCAGCAAAAATTACTGTGTTAGAACAGAGAACTATTGGTCCGGAATTAGGATCTGACAGTATAAAGTCAGGAAGGTTCGCTGCGATTGTTGGCGGCATATTTGTCTTTGTTTTTATGGTGCTTAGCTATGGCGTTTTTGGATTGTTTGCAAATCTGGCTCTATTACTTAACATTGCTCTAATATTCTCAATTATGGCTACAATAGGCGCGACTCTTACTTTGCCAGGTATTGCTGGTATTGTTCTTACCCTAGGAATGGCAGTAGATGCCAATGTTTTAGTTTTTGAACGAATTAAAGAGGAATTACGATTAAAAAAAGGTCCTATTCAATCCATTGAACTAGGTTATGAAAAGGCGTTAACCTCAATTATCGATGCAAATGTTACAACAATGATTGCTGCGGTTATTTTATTTGTAATGGGAAGCGGCCCAGTTCGCGGTTTTTCGATTACATTAGGAGTTGGGATCGTCACTTCCGTTTTTACAGCTATATTCGTTACTCGATTATTTATTTCCATATATTGCTCAAAAACTCGTCCTAAAGTGATTGCAATTTAACTTTGAGGTTCTTAAATAATGCGCTTGAAACTTGTACCTGATAAAACAAATATCGATTTCTTTTCAAAGATTAAAGTTATTTTCTCAATCTCTTTGTTCATGGGGTTTATATCTTTAATTTTATTTTTTGTCTTTGGTTTAAATTATGGAATCGATTTTAGAGGTGGTACTATGCTTATGGTCCAAAGTGAAAAAGAGGTTCTTATTAGTGATTATAGGGATATCCTGAGGGGCGCTAAAGTTGGAGACACGTCTGTAACTGAGATCTCTGATCCTGGCGCGAAAATAAGTAGTGGAATGCTTGATAAAAATCGAAATATTGTGCTCATAAGAATTGAGCAAGCAGATGGTGAAAATGCCGTGCAGAATGATAATATCATTAAAGTTAAGAAAATTTTGGCGGAACAAGTTATAAATATAAAATTTTTGCAAACAGAAAGTGTTGGAGCGAAAGTTTCAAAAGAACTAATTCAAAAAGGTTTAGTCTCTGTAATTTTAGCTGTTTCCGCTGTTCTATTTTATATTTGGTTGCGGTTTGAGTGGCAATTCGCGCTTGGAGCTGTGTTTGCGCTCGTTCACGATGTCGCTATTACGGTTGGGATCTTTTCAGTTCTGGGACTTGAGTTTAATTTGTCAATTATAGCTGCTTTGTTAACTATTGTCGGTTACTCTTTGAATGATACTGTTATAGTCTTTGATAGAATAAGAGAAAATTTAAAGAAATTTAGGAAAAAACCTTTATTGGATCTTTTAAATTTGTCTGTTAATGAGACATTAAGTAGAACTGTAATGACGTCTTTCACTACGATTCTAGCTCTAGCATCACTCTATATCCTTGGTGGAGACGTAATCCGTGGTTTCACTTTTGCAATGATCTGGGGTGTTTTAATTGGAACATTTTCCTCAATTTTTGTTGCTTCTGCTGCTTTAATTGTTTTAGGTGTTAAGCGAGACTGGTCAAAGCCAAATACCGAAGTTGGCACTCAGTTCACAAATAAAAGTTAATTAAGAAAGCTAAAAAGAATTTTCAGCGGTCTGATTTAATTTTTATCATAACTTTTTAAAGTCATTGTTTGAATTTTCGGATTAACTGTAGTATCTCAGCGTTAAACGGCAACAAAATTTTTTTATAAAGGATATTAGACATGACTTTTGAGCTACCTAAACTCCCATATTCCTATGATTCTCTTGCAACTTTAGGGATGTGTAAAGAAACTCTTGAATTTCACCATGGTCTTCATCATAAGGCCTATGTTGATAATGGTAATAAGTTATTAGAAGGGTCAGGTCATGACGAAAAGTCATTGGAAGATATTATAAAAGATACATATGATGCAAATGCACTTGTCCAATCTGGACTATTTAATAATGCGTCGCAGCACTGGAACCATATTCAATTTTGGGAAATGATTGGGCCTTCTGGAAACAAAATTCCAGCTAAGCTAAATACTGCTTTAGGTGATCAGTTTGGATCTATTGAGAAATTTAAAGATGAATTTGTAGCTGCTGGTGTAGGTCAATTTGGATCTGGTTGGTGCTGGCTTGTGCAAAATCGTGACGGCTCATTGCAAATTACTAAAACTGAAAATGGGGTGAACCCATTATGTTTTGGTCAAACTGCTCTTTTGGGATGTGATGTATGGGAACACTCTTATTATATTGATTTTCGAAATAAACGACCAGTCTATTTGCAAAATTTTCTTGAAAAATTAGTTAATTGGGAAAATGTTACTGATCGAATGGTATAGTTTTGATTTCCTAGAAGGAAATGGGCGTTCATAATTTTAAACCAATTTTAGCAATTTGTTTAGCATGCACAATTTGGGGATTGTCTGGCATATATTATGATCTCCTCTCGCATATACCTCCTCTAGAAGTTCTGGCTCATAGAGCCTTATGGGCCATGGTTTTTTTGTCAACAGTGCTTCTTTGTCAAAAACGTCTGTATCGACTTTTTTATAATACGCTCAACGTTTGGGAAATTTGTCTTCTTAGTTGTTCCGCGTTGATGATTTCGGTTAATTGGTTTTCATTTATCTTTGCAATTCAAACGGGCCAAGCGGTTCAGGCATCATTCGGTTATTATATATTTCCTCTTGTGGCGATCATTCTTGGGTTTTTATTCAGAAGTGAAAGATTTTCTAATATACAATTAATGGCAATTTTATTTGCTGGGATTTCTGTTTTGACTTTAGGTTTTGCTTTACGGTTGATTCCATCAATTGCTTTAATTATCGCGCTTACCTTTGGTGCCTATGGTTTGATTAAAGGTTTTACAAAATTAAGTTCTGTCGAGTCTGTAACTATTGAAACAATATTAATTGCTCCGCTTTCATTAAGTTTTATCGGTTTGGCCTATCTTTCAAATCGTAACGGTAACTATCACATAAATAATTTTGATTTATTACTTTTAATGCTTTCAGGTTTGATAACGGGTGGGCCTTTAATATTGTTTTCATATGCTACTAAAAAATTAACTTATGCTACAGTTGGTATTCTTCAGTATTTAAATCCAACGTTGCAGTTTCTAGTTGCGATATTTGTTTTAGTTGAGCCTTTCAATATATGGCACGCTTTTGCACTTATTTTTATTTGGGTTGGAATTATTATTTATTCTGGTGAAAGCTGGCGCTTAGAGTCTAGAAGGTAGTTAATGGCTTCTTTGGGTGTACTGACAGTGACAAATAACTTATTTATCGTTATATTCACAAATCCTAATTTAATTTGGTGGTTGAGTAAATTGATTAATGGATTCCAAAAATCACCGATATTTAACAAAATAATTGGCTTTTTATGAATATTAAGCTGAGCCCATGTGAGAGTTTCAAAAAATTCATCGAGCGTGCCGACTCCACCCGGTAAGATAATAAAAGCGTCAGATTTTTTATACATCAGCATTTTGCGCTCATGCATGTTCTTGGTTATGACTAGGTTATTTAAACTTTTTTCCCCTACTTCTTTTTCCATTAAGTGGTTCGGAATTACACCGAGAACTTCATTATTCTTTTTTTGACTTTCGGAGGCTATAGATCCCATTAATCCAACATTTCCTCCACCGTAAACTAATGAAAATTTTTGTTTCGCCATCAACTGACCCAATTCCTTGGCTGCTTGTGTATATTTAACGTTTGAACCATCACGCGAGCCACAAAAAACACAAATCGATTTAATATTTTGTTTTATCACCTTGAACTATCCTTTTTCAACTATCTATAAATTCAACGTAAAGTGCTTTTAATTTATTTGATAGTGTTTATAAGTAATGTTGTTTGGAGCATTGTTGTGGTAATATTTTTTAGAAAATTTGGTTGGATATTGGCATTAGTTTTTGTCTTACTGTTGGTAGTGATTGCAGTTTTTACTGTAATCAACAAATCTCTAAATGTTTCAGAAAATATTACCGAGACTGGAAATGTACAAAAACAAAAAATTAATGAGATTGTAAAGGGTAATAATCCTAATAAGGATTTAAAAAG
>JAQWUC010000003.1 GCA_029242355.1 Paracoccaceae bacterium
AACATTTTTCTTTTTACATGAGGGTTCGTTGGAGCAGAGGAAGGAGTTCCATGTATAACTGTTCCAAAATCGTTTTGTGTTTTTATGTTCAAGGGAAGAATAATGAATAATGTTAAGAACCAAATTACGGCAAATAAGACAAAGGCTGCTGATATTGTCACGGTTTTTCCTTCTATATTTCTTCTAACTCGATAAGTGTGCCATTGAAGTCTTTTGGATGCAAAAATATTACAAGCTTCCCGTGGGCGCCGAGCTTTGGTTTTCCGTCGCCAATTAATTTTGCCCCGGCCTTTACCAGAATTCTTTGACTTTTATGTATATTTTTGACTCCGTAACATATATGATGGAGACCCCCATTAGGATTTTTTTTTAAGAAGTTATTTATAGGGCTCTCATGTCCGAGAGGCGTAATTAGTTCGACCTTGGTATTAGGTAAGTCAATGAATGCTACCGTCACTCCATGTTCTATTTGTTCTACTTTATCAGACACTGAAGCTCCAAGTAAAGTTTGGTATGTCTGGATAGAAGAGTTTAAATCTGGTACTGCAATCGCCACATGATTCAGAGATCCTATCATGATATCTTACTCCTAGATAATGTTGTGCTGATTTTTATTCTTAAACATTTTTATTCTTCCATTAAGTTAGCGGGTTTAGTTCTAACTTCAAGTTTAATGAACTTTTAAGCAATAGGCTAAGATTCATAAAATTTAAAGATTTAGGTTTTAATGTTAGGTTGACTAAAATAAGACCTTAGAATTTTTTTGTAAATTTCTGATAAAGCTCTAATTTCTTTAATCGATACATTCTCGTTTGTTTTGTGCATTGTTGTACCAGTAAGGCCAAATTCTACTACTGGGCAAAGCTCTTGGATAAAGCGTGCGTCTGAAGTTCCCCCAGAAGTAGAGAATGAAGGGAAAATTTTGGTTTGTGATTTGATTGATTGAGAAACGATATTAGCAAAGTCCCCTGGCTTGCAAATAAAGGGCCGAGCCGATACTTTTACCTCCAATTCTATATTTACTCCAGTTTCATGCATCACTTTTTGAACACATTTTTGTAGCCATTTTGATAATGATAAATCTGAGTGAAGATCATTGAACCGAATGTTGACTATTGCTTCTCCTCTTTGTGGAATGACATTATTTGATGGGTTGCCAGTATCTATTGAGGTTATAGCAAGTGATGAAGGATCAAAAAATTCGTTTCCTTTATCCAAGATTTTGTTTTCAAGTTGTAACAATAGTTTTGTTAGTGCAGGCAAAGGATTTATGGCCTTCTCAGGGTAGGCGACATGACCTTGTAATCCTACGGCGATCAACTTGACTGTGAGGGAACCGCGTCGCCCAATCTTGATAGTATCGCCTAAACACTCCCTACTTGTAGGTTCTCCAACAAGACAATGATCAATTTTTTCATTGTGCTCTTTCATCCAATCTAAAATAGCTACGGTGCCATCTTTCGCTTCTCCTTCTTCGTCTCCAGTAATTGTAAGTACAATGCTTCCTTGTGGTTTATTATTATGGATGTAGTCAACTGCTGCACTTATAAAGGCCGCTAGTCCTGATTTCATATCTGTGGCCCCTCTGCCAAAAAGGAAACCATCTTTTTGAGAACCAGAAAAGGGATCATCTGACCAGGAATCAATAATGCCTGGCGGAACCACATCAGTATGGCCATTAAAACAGAAGCTTAAACCATTCTTTGCTTGACCCCATCTAGCGAACAGATTTTTAATACCATTCCTATTAATAGTTTGGCATTTAAAGCCCGCTTCCAAAAGTAATTTTGCTATAAGATCAATAGCTCCGTCATCCTCCGGAGTTACGGACCGGCATTTTATTAGATCAGACGTGATTTTAACGGGGTTAAATCTATTCATTTTAATGGTTGGGTTAGTCCCTTAATAAATCATTTATGGATGTTTTTGAGCGTGTTTTTGAGTCAACTCTTTTAACTATTACTGCACAGTACAAGTGTGGACCACCATTTTTTGAAGGTAGTGATCCTGCCACAACTACAGAATATGAAGGAATTTCTCCATATGTTATTTCTCCCGTAGATCTATCAACTATTTTTGTTGACTGTCCAATAAATACTCCCATTCCAAGGACGGATCCTTCTCTAACTATACATCCTTCAACAACCTCAGATCTTGCTCCAATAAAACAATTATCTTCGATTATAGTAGGGTTGGCTTGCATTGGTTCTAAAACTCCGCCAATTCCAACTCCTCCCGAAAGATGAACATTTTTACCAATTTGCGCGCAGGAACCAACAGTAGCCCACGTATCTACCATAGTTCCACTATCAACATATGCTCCAAGATTTATAAAAGATGGCATTAAAACCACATTGGGTGCAATAAACGCAGACCGACGAACCATACAATTTGGCACTGCTCGAAATCCTGCCATTTTCCAGTCTTCCGCAGACCAATTTTTAAATTTGCTGTCAACTTTGTCCCACCAAGTTCCTCCCTGAGGTCCTCCATTATGCTCTTGCATATCTTGAAGTCGAAAACCCAAAAGCACAGCTTTTTTTGCCCATGGGTTAACTTTCCATGATCCATCATGTTGCTTTTCGGCTACTCTAAGTGTACCACAATCCAAAGAGTGTAAGGTCGCATCGATTGCATCTCTTATTTCCCCTTGTGTCTCTGGCGTGATAGTATCGCGTATTTTCCAGGCTTTTTCTATTGCATCTTCAAACGGATTTTGGAGCATTGTGTATTCCTTCATAAAATTTGTTTTTGAATTACTATAATTATTTTAATTTAATGTTTGTAAGTCTAAACTCTCTTATTTCTGAGGTAACAAATGGCAAAAAATTATTATCAGAAATTAACGTAATGAAAAATTTTTTAGATTCGTCTTGCCAAAGTGATAGGCCCTCATGGTTATGCAATCCTGAATCTAAACTTAATACTTTAGTTTGACCAGTAATAGTATTATTGTTTACGTTTAAAATGCGTAGTTGCATCTTAAAACCCGCCTTCCAACTGTAATCGCGTTCAAGGATTAATAGATCGTCATCAGGTAAAAAAACGGCGTCAGTAACAAGAAATGATCCTGAAGCAGGAAACCGAGAAAAAATTGACCACTTTTTTTCGCCAAGCTTATAAACTGGGAAGTCAATATCGCCTTCTGGCGGTTCTTCTGGTATTGCAAAGATCTCACCTCTCGAGTTAGCAGCAATTGCTTCTAGCCCTTTATTGGCTTTAAAGTGTTTAAAATCCTTATGTCTCGGCAAGAAAGTCCCGGCAGCGCTTAAGTTTTTGTGAAACATTATTCTATGATTTGATTCAAATGAAATATAAAAGCCGTTATTATCTATTGTTGTGAGAGACTCACTATCAGTATTTCGGCCAGACAAAACATTTCCTGAGCTGTTTAATAGTGCGCCACTTTTAAATATTTCTATTTCGTTAATAGCACCATTTGTGTCTCTAAAAATATTGCCTTCAAAGTATTGTCCTTTGTCAGAGATAGTCACAAATTTTTTACCTGAGTGGCTGACTTTGATTGCCGACAACCCCCCTAGTTTAGGAATGTCTGCATTTATTTCATATATTCCCAAAGGTTCAAGAGTCCAATTCTCTGACCCATGTGCAACGCATGTATTAAAGACCCAAAAGGCAAATAAAATTTTAAGAGGTTTCATTATCACAGATCTTAATGGGTGGAACGAAATTATTTTTATATGTTATGGTGTTAGATATTAGTTTAGTTATTCTAGAACAATATCAGGCAATATATAAATGTACAATTATGTTCCGCCTTACAGGTTTAAAGATTAGTTTTTAATCTTAAAATTCTTTTAAATTACAGTGTTTAGAAGAAAAATTTCCGTTTGTAATCTTATTTTATAATACTATATAGTTAAGGCGGAACGCTCGGAGGTTTTATGACATCGTTAATTCAAATAATATTTCTTTTGTTAGATGTGCTCTGGTACTTAATTGTTGTGCAAGTAGTCATGAGTTGGCTTGTAAACTTTGGAATTCTAAACATGTCCCAGCCTTTAATAATTCAAATATGGAGTTCAATTAATAGACTTCTGGAACCAATTTATCGCCCAGTAAGGAATTTTCTTCCTTCTACAGGTGGTCTTGATATAGCGCCGCTCATAGTAATCGTTGGTATAAGCATTTTAAGAATTATTATTATTAACAACTCTTCGTCATTTGTTTAATTAGACCTTATAGTTTACCCTTTTTACGCTTCTCGCGGGCTGCTAGTAATTTTAGTCTTAAAGCATTTATATTAATGAATCCTGATGCGTCTTTTTGGTTGTAAGCACCAGCATCTTCTTCAAATGTCACGTGCTTCTCTGAATAGAGACTGTTTTTAGACCATCTACCAACTGTTTGAGATCTTCCTTTATAAAGTTTAAGTCGAACAACACCAGTCACAAACTTTTGACTTTCATCTATAAGCGCTTGCAACATATGGCGCTCTGGACTGAACCAAAAACCGTTATAAATTAATTCTGAATATTTAGGCATGATTTCATCTTTTAGATGAGATGCGCCTTGATCTAGAGTTATACTTTCGATGCCTCGATGTGCTTCTAGGAGAATGGTTCCTCCAGGTGTTTCGTAAATACCTCTTGATTTCATTCCCACAAAACGGCCTTCAACTAGATCTAATCTTCCAATACCGTGTTTTTTCCCCAATGAATTTAGTCGTTCCAGTAGAGCTGCAGGGGTCAGTTTTTCATTATTTATCGACACAGGGTCTCCATTTTCAAAAGCCAACTCAATATATTCAGCTTTATCGGGAGCTTCTTCGGGAGAAAGGGTTCTTTGATAAACGTAATCGGGAGCTTCTTTGGCAGGATCTTCTAATATTTTACCCTCGGACGATGTATGGAGAAGATTAGCATCCACAGAAAATGGTGCTTCGCCTCTTTTGTCTTTTGAAACAGGGATTTGGTTTTTTTCAGCGTAGGCTATCAATTTTGAACGACTAGTTAATTCCCACTCACGCCATGGAGCTATCACCTTTATATCCGGATTGATTGAATAAGCTGCTAGTTCGAATCTAACTTGATCGTTTCCCTTGCCAGTTGCTCCGTGGGCTATGGTATCAGCTCCAGTTTGTTCGGCTATTTCAACGAGTCGTTTTGAAATTAAAGGCCTCGCGATAGAAGTCCCCAGTAAGTAAACACCTTCATATACTGCATTGGCGCGAAACATTGGAAAAACAAACTCACTGACAAACTTCTCACGCAAATCTTCAATGAAGATATTTTGGGGCTTAATGCCTAATAGAAGAGCTTTCTCTCTTGCGGGAGTAAGTTCTTCACCCTGACCTAAATCAGCCGTAAACGTAATGACTTCGAAATTATATTTATTTTGCAACCATTTTAAAATGATAGAGGTGTCTAAACCACCTGAATATGCTAGAACAACTTTTTTCGGGGATGACATTCTGGGCTCCAAATCACATTTAATAATTTATGGTCTAAATTATTTTCTTTTTTTGAGCAAGGTGTTGACGCTCTTGTAAATATGTTTTTATGTTTTTGTAAGTATCCAGTTCCTTTTGATAAATAAATGGAAAGAATAGATCTATGGTTCTTAAACTACCATTTAGCTATGGCACGGTTCCGAGCATACGGTTTGGTATTGGCTCAATAGCAGAGTCAAAAAATGATATTATTGTTGCCTTAGGTAAAAGAATTATGATTGTTACTGATCCAGGGTTGACAAAACTTGGCCTTCATCTTTCTGTGTTAAATGAAATAGACGTAGGAGATGTTTTACCTATCATTTTTGATGAAGTTGAGTCAGATCCTTCTCTTTTAACTGTTTTTAAAGCAATAGCGTATGCGAAAGAAAATTTAATAACTGGTATAATAGGTTTTGGTGGCGGATCTTCAATGGATGTTGCAAAGCTTACGGCACTAATTTGTGGATCTAAAGAAAACCTAGACAGAGCTTGGGGGGTAGGCAATGCTAAGGGACCACGGCTTCCTTTGTGTTTAATCCCAACTACGGCTGGAACAGGATCAGAAGTTACTCCCATTTCTATTATTACGATAGAAGGTGAAGAGAAACGGGGAGTTGTCTCTCCAATATTACTTCCAGATTTGGCGGTTTTAGATCCAGCTTTGACGCTTGGTTTGCCAGCATCAATTACAGCTGCAACCGGAGTTGATGCCATGGTTCATGCAATCGAAGCTTTTTCATCTAAAAGTCCGAATAACAATCATTTATCGCGCGTAATGTCTAAAGAGGCATTAGTACTTCTAAATAGATCTATTCGTATAGCTACGGTGAGTGGAAAAAATATAGAAGCAAGAAGCGATATGCTAATGGGCTCTATGATGGCTGGCATGGCTTTTGCCAATTCTCCTGTTGCAGCAGTTCATGCTTTAGCCTATCCACTAGGAGGAACATTTCATATTCCTCATGGGCTTTCTAATGCCCTTGTGCTGTCAGAGGTTTTAAAATTTAATTCCACTGACAGTAAAGCGGCAGAAGCTTATACTGAATTAGCTAAAATAGTTTGCCCAAGTTCAAAAAAAAATATTTCAAATTATTCTGAAGCTCTAAGGTTTTCACAGTATTTCAAAGAACTTGCCATGACTTTAGGACTACCGTTGAGACTGAGAGATCTCAATATTCCAAAAAAATCTCTTAAAAAGCTTGCATGTGATGCAATGCAACAGACTAGACTTCTGATTAACAATCCACGTCCAATGAATGAAGCTGATGCGTTGAACGTATATCAAAGCATTTGGTAAATGTGACTTTGGGATCAACAAAAAAATATAGAAATAATAAGTGAGAATACTTTGAGTGATTTTATTAAAAATGTCGAGATAGCAACTGAGTCTATGAGAGCATTGTTCCCAGAAACCCCATTACAAAAAAATGAATTTTTATCAGAAAAATACGAGGCAGAGGTTTTTTTAAAAAGAGAAGATTTGTCTCCTGTTAGATCCTATAAAATTAGAGGGGCTTTAAATTCGATTAAAAAAGCCCTAACCCAAAATTCAGACATTAAAAACTTTGTATGTGCTTCTGCTGGAAATCATGCGCAGGGGGTTGCGTTCGTTTGCAAATATCTCAATAAGCATGGTTATATCTTTATGCCTGTAACAACTCCTGAACAAAAAATTGATAAAACACGATCTTTTGGAGGTGAGAATATCGAGATTAGACTTACCGGAGATTATTTTGATACGACGCTAAAATCTGCAATAGAATTTTCAAGGAAGAATGATGCGATTTTTTTACCACCTTTTGATAGTTATGCTGTGATAGAGGGGCAAGCTACTGTACTTAAGGAAATATTAAATCAAAGTGGACCTACGAAGCAACCTGATTTTATTTTTTTAGCGGTTGGAGGCGGTGGATTGTCAGCTGGCATGTTAAAGTATTCAAAAGCTGTGAGATCTGGCATTAGTTTTAGGTTGGTTGAACCTTTTGGCGCAGCAAGCCTAAATGCGTCACTGTTGCAAGGTAAACAGATTACACTTGATCGTGTGAATAATTTTGTTGATGGCGCTGCTGTGGCGCGTATTGGCAATCTAAATTTCGAAATTTTAAAAGATTTTTCGCTTGATAATATTTTAACCGTTACAGAGGATCGACTTTGTGTGACCATGATGGAAATGTTGAATACTGAAGGAATTGTTTTAGAACCAGCTGGAGCGCTGTCCATTGACGGTTTAAAGGATATTGATAAATCATTATTAAAAGGAAAAAGAGTGGTATGTGTAGTTTCGGGCGGAAACTTTGATTTTGAAAGATTACCTGATGTAAAGGAACGGGCTCTACGATTTTCTGGAAAGAAAAAATATTTGGTTTTACGAATGCCTCAGCGTCCAGGTGCGTTGAAAGAGTTTTTAAGTTTGTTAGGACCTGATGATGATATAGCAAGATTCGAATATTTAAAAAAATCTGCTCGTAATTTTGGATCCGTACTTTTAGGTATCGAAACAACCGACGATAGAAATTTTGATATTTTATTCAAAAAAATGGAAAAATTTGGTTTTGGATATCAGGATATTACCGAAAATGAAGCGTTAACGGAATTTATTGTATAATGGAAAACTTACTCAATTTTGAAGTCTTTGATAAAGGTAATAATGAAAAGACTGTTATAATTGCACACGGTCTTTTTGGTTCACTCAAAAACTGGAGAAATATTGCAAAATATTTAGCAGATTTGGGTTATCAAGTTGTGGTTGTTGATATGCGCAATCATGGATTATCATTTTGGAATGATAGCCATCGTTATGAAGACTTGGCCGATGATTTAAGGAAAGTTATCATGAAATTTGGAAACTTTGCCGATGTAGTTGGCCATTCTATGGGGGGTAAAGCGGCGATGACACTTTCTTTACTGTATCCTGAATGTGTGAATAGGCTTGTAGTAGTTGATATAGCACCCGTTAGTTATGAACATAATCAATTAGATTATATATCTACCATGGAGTCAGTGAATTTGGATTTAGTGAAAACTAGAAAAGAACTAAACGACCAACTTTCTCAAGGTATCGAGAGTCCAGCTTTGCGTGCATTCTTTTGTCAGAATGTTAATTTTTCTGACGTTACTAAAAAAAACTGGGTTTTAAATCTACGTGCTCTCAGAAAGAATATGCCAGCCATTATGCAGTTTCCTAAATTGCAGAGATGTAATCTAAGTCCAACTTTAATTCTTCGTGGAGCACTGTCTGAATATGTTATAGATGATTATGTATCAGAAATTGAACATTATTTTCCAAATTATATATTATCAACTATTGATAATAGTGGTCATTGGGTGCATTCTGAACAGAGTGAAGAGTTTAAAAATCATTTATCTAGGTTTCTTACTGTTTGAGTTTAAACCCGTTGTAGGGCAATAGCAATTCCTTGACCCCCACCAATGCACATTGTCACCAAGCCCAGTTTACCATTAATCCTCTGTAGTTCTGATATAGTCTTTATTGCCAATATTGCCCCAGTTGCTCCAACAGGATGACCTAATGCAATTGCGCCACCGTTTGGGTTTACCTTTTTAGGATCTAAATCTAATTCTTTGGTAACCGCACATGCTTGGGCCGCGAAAGCTTCATTACTTTCGATCACATCAAAATCATCTAATTTCAATTTCAGTCTCTTGCATAGTTTTTTGACTGCAGATATCGGGCCTATTCCCATAACTTCCGGTCTAACGCCAGTTTGAGCGTATCCTAGGATTTTCGCTACTGGATTGAGGTTATTTTTGGAAACAGCATTTTTTGTGGCTAGAATTAATGCGGCAGCTCCATCATTTATCCCAGATGAGTTACCAGCGGTAACTGTTCCGCCTTTCTTAAAAACGGCCGGAAGGTTTGAAAGCTTTTCTATATTAGTTTCTTTTGGATGCTCATCTTGATCAAAGATTGTTATTTCATTTCGTTTTCTGAGTTCGATTGGAATAATTTGTTCCTTAAATCTACCAGCTTCAATGGCCTCCAAGGCCTTTTTCTGACTTTCAGAAGCAAAATTATCCTGATCATTTCGAGAAATTTGAAGTTCATCTGCCACATTTTCAGCTGTCACTCCCATGTGCCCAGTTCCAAATGGACATGTCAGGGCTCCAATCATCATATCTGTTATTATTGCGTCGCCCATTTTTCGTCCCCATCGTGCTTCAGCAATTATGTGAGGAGAGCGGCTCATATTTTCTGCTCCTCCTGCGAGCCCAAAGTCAGAATCGTCCAGCATCAAGCTTTGGAATATTGAAACAATTGCTTGGGCACCTGATCCGCACAAGCGATTGACGTTCATGGCAGGGGTTTCATTTGGAATTTTTGCCTGTAAAGCTGCTACTCTAGATAAATACATATCTTTGGGTTCCGTATTTATTACGTGTCCAAAAGCTACTTGACCAATGTCTTCTGCCTTGATGTTAGATCTTTGAATAGCTGCTTTACTGACAGAGGATGCTAATTCGATTGGAGAAACTCCTGACAACGAACCACCAAATGTTCCTATTGCCGTTCGGGCACTTCCTAAAATAAAAATTTCGTTACTCATTGTGGCACCATTTATACGATTGTTTAATAAGAGAGTTTAGATATACTATTTAAAGAATTTTTGAATTAAAAATTTTTTATGAAATTTAACTGAAGGTGAGTATAAATTTTGTTTGATGTTTTTTTCAAGAGAAAAATTAATTTAGAGTATGAGAATTGGTTTTATGGTTAGAACTGTTTATGTAAATGGAGAATTTGTTCCTGAGTTTGAAGCAAGAATTTCTATTTTTGATAGAGGATTTCTTTTTGCAGATAGCGTGTATGAGGTCATAGCGGTATTAGAAGGAAAATTAATAGATTGGGATCATCATATTAAAAGACTTAAAAGATCATTGAAAAGCCTTGATATTTTTGCGCCGGTAAATGCAAAAGAACTTCTTGAGGCACACCGTGATATCATAAAATTGAATAAGTTATCAGATGGTTTGATCTATATGCAGATCTCCCGAGGTTCTAGCGAAAGAAATTTTATCATTGAAGATAATTATAAAGCTTCAATTGTAATGTTCTCTCAGCAAGTAGATTTGTTGGGTCCGCATCGTTTAAGCAGATGCTTAAAAATATTAACTTTGCCCGAGGAGCGGTGGATGCATCGAGATATAAAAACTACGCAATTGCTAGCTGCAAGTTTGGCGAAGACCAAGGCGCATGACCTGGGGTATGATGACGCTTGGTTTGTTGAGAATGGTTTCATCACAGAAGGAACTTCGAGTAATGCGTTTATAGTTTTAAAAAATAATAAAATTGTTACTCGTAAAATAGGTAAAGTGATTCTTCCAGGTGTCACCCGATCTTCAATATTGGAGGCAGCTATATTCTTGGGCCTTGAGGTTGAAGAGAGACCTTTTTCTATAAAAGAGGCGGAAACTGCTAAAGAGGCTTTTATCACGTCAGCAACAAATTTTATAGCATCTGTTATTGAGATAAATGAACAAATAATTGGAAGCGGTAAAGTTGGAAGAATAACAAAATTGCTTAGAGAGCAATATATAATCGATATGAAACGAACATCTGTTTGATTCGTTTAAACCAGCGTTCTCGAAAGATTACGTAATTATAACTGAACCCAACTAAAATGTATCTTTTTAAAATTTAAAATCTGAATAATTAATCTTGGTTGTGGTCAATTATTTTATTATCCTCGAGTTGATATTTTTCTTTCCACTCGTCAAATGGAATCCCATAAAAAATTTCGCGAGCTTCCTCTTTTGACATTTCTATATTCTTCTCAGATGCAGCTTCTTGATACCATCTTGAAAGGCAATTCCTACAAAACCCAGCTAAATTCATTAAATCAATGTTCTGAACATCTGTTCTTTTCGCCAGGTGATTACGTAGTTGTCTAAAAGCTGCCGCTTCCAATTCAGTAGTTATATCAGTCATAACCAGTTTATTTCACTCCTTTATCTGTTTAATACTTCTATTAAGAACGGTTTTTATTATTTTGGCCCATTTAATTTGTCCACCTTTATGATCTATAAGATCGTTTCTAATTTCAATTAATACGTGCAATAAGTTATTATATATCCCATGTTTTGATAAGGTGTCTCCGTTTAAATTTCCTGAGTAAGGTTGGTTTTCTCCTACACGAATATCCTTGAATTTGGTAAACTCACTAAGCACAGCATTAGACATTCTTGTGTCTTTACCCCAGAGAATACCAATATGCCAAGGGCGAGGAGTATATTGATTTAATTGGGGTGTGAATGAGTGAATCGAAACAATACATGGAGTTATTTTTTTTCTTTGCTTTTTTTTTAGAAAATTAGCAATAGCGTTATGATACGGGTCATAAAATAATTTTTGCCGTAAGGTTACTTGCTCTGGTGTTAAATTGCAGTTGCCTTTGATTATCGCACCATCATATATTTGCATGATTGATGTTGGGTCTTCTTTTGATCGATTAGGATCAATAACTAAACGAGAATAATTAGTTGTTATTAGCGGAGCACCAAGTATTTTACCAAGGTTGAGAGCGGTATCTTTTGCTCCAATGTCGTAAGCAATATGCCTTTGCAATTCTTCACTTTTTAAGCCTAGCTGAGTTTTAGAAACAGACATTGGAATACGATTAGTGGCATGGTCACATAAAATTAAGAATTTTGAATTGTAATTTTGATAGAAAATCTGATAGGTATCTTCTGATGATTTCATGCAAGACCAGTTAGGTTGAAAAGTAAGTTGTTCTCGAATTAAAAATGATGGCCGTCAAGTTTGTACGTTATTCCCTTTGATTTGGTCGATTTCTCATTAAAAAACTTATGCTTTTATAATCCGAAATAATGCAATCGATCAACAACTATAAAAATTAGGAGAATTTGATAATTATGGATGAAACTTTGAGAAGACAGCGTCGGGTTAAGATTGCTGCAACTTTGGGGCCTGCGTCAGATAATCGAAAAATCATAAAGGATTTGTTTTTAGCTGGTGCTGATGTCTTCAGGTTAAATTTAAGTCACGGCACCCATAGCGATATAAAGAGACGGTTTGATATTATTAGAGATATTGAAGCAGAGCTGGATCGACCAATTTGTATAATGGCTGATTTGCAGGGACCAAAATTGCGGTGTGGTCATTTTAAGGGGGGTTCAACGATCTTGGCGGAAGGAGATGACTTTTGTTTTGACTTAGATAATACTCCTGGAGATTCTTCTCGTGTTTGTCTCCCTCATATAGAAATTTTTGAAGCCTTAGATGTTGGATCGAAATTACTTATTGATGACGGTAAAATAAGATTAAAGGTTCTGTCTTGTGAAGCTAATCAGGCTAAACTAAGAGTTTTGGTGGGTGGAGTCATATCGGATAATAAAGGAGTAAATGTTCCAGATGTAGTCTTACCTGTTGCGGCTCTTTCCGAAAAAGACCGAACGGATCTAGAGTTTGTATGCCGTCTTGGCGTAGATTGGTTGGCTTTATCTTTTGTACAAAGAGCAAAAGACATAGAGGAGGCCCGGAAATTGGTAAAGGGTAGGGCTGAAATTTTATCCAAAATTGAAAAACCAGCTGCGGTAGAAGCTTTTGACAGTATATTAGAAGTGTCAGATGGGATAATGGTTGCAAGGGGAGATTTAGGAGTCGAACTACCGGTCGAGGCTGTGCCTCCAATCCAAAAAAGATTAGTTAGCGCATGCAGGGCTAAAGGAAAACCCGTTATAGTAGCCACCCAAATGATGGAAAGCATGATTAATGCCCCAGTGCCTACTAGAGCTGAAGTTTCTGATGTGGCTCAGGCTATTTATGAAGGTGCTGATGTTGTTATGTTGTCGGCCGAATCAGCAGCGGGCCTGTATCCTGTTGAGGCTGTGAGTACTATGAATAATGTTGCCGTTGAGGTTGAGAAAGATCCTATCCATCGTCAAGTATTAGAGTCAGCGCGGACGCCTGGAAAAAGAGGAGTTTCCGACGCTATAACAGTGGCTGCTCGTGAAATAGCAGAAACAACAAATGTAAAAGCTATTTGCTGTTTTACTCATAGTGGCACTACCGCTCTACTTGCGTGCCGCGAAAGACCTCGGGTACCAATAATAGCTTTAACCCCTAAAATAGGAATAGCCAGGAGATTGACTTTAAATTGGGGTCTACATTGTGTTGTGACAGAGGAGGTAGAGCGTTTCAAGATGGCCGTTGTTAGCGCTGCCCGGGCAGCAAGAGAAAATGGGTTCGCATCGAATAAGGATAAAATCGTTGTGATAGCAGGAGTTCCATTTAATGTTCCTGGTTCTACTAATATTTTGCGGGTAGCGCCAGTTAATGAAAAATCGATTTTTGATGGTGAAATTGATTAAAATAAATTTACTGTAAGCACTTAATGAAATACCTTGCCTTTGAGCTAATAACTGCATATACCAGCATAAGCGTACAGGCTTGGCCAGTGAGGGCTGCCATGTTTGTCATAATACTTCGATGAGGAGAAAAAATGCCCAAAATGAAGACTAAGTCTAGTGCAAAGAAGCGCTTTAAGGTAACTGCAAGTGGAAGTATAAAATCTACTCAAGCTGGAAAACGGCATGGAATGATAAAGCGATCCAGAAAATTCATAAGGAACGCTAGAGGTACAACAGTTTTGGCAAAAGCTGATGAGAGTACTGTAAAATCATTTATGCCATATTCGGGTTAAAAAGGGGGATTAGAAAATGTCACGTGTAAAATCAGGTGTGGTTACTCACGCTCGTCACAGAAAAGTGGTAAAAGCTGCGAAAGGCCATTATGGGGCTAGGCACAGAAATTTCAGAACTGCTGCCCAATCTGTAGATAAGGCAATGCAGTATGCAACCCGAGATCGTAAAGTGAGAAAAAGAACTTTTAGAGCTTTATGGATCCAAAGAATAAATGCTGCAGTAAGATCTTTAGACGAAACAATGAATTATTCTAAGTTTATAAGTGGATTGTCTTTAGTTGGAATTGAAATGGATAGAAAAGTTTTGGCGGATTTGGCCGTAAATGAGCCAGATGCTTTTAGTATCATTGTAGAGAGAGTTAAAAAGGCATTAGTTTAGTAAGAGTGCTGATTTAATGCTCTATGTTCTTCCTAATAAAAAAAATAAAAATGTTGGCTGGTTATGAACGAAATATCAGAGTTAAGGAAAAGATATTTGGTTTTAATAAACTCAGCCGACACTGATTCTGCCTTAGAAGATGTGAGGATAAAAGCTCTTGGGAAAAAGGGTGAAATAGCACTAAAGATGCGTGAGCTTGGTAAGATGAACATGGAGCAACGCCAAGCTCAAGGTCCTGTCCTTAACGCTTTGAAGGAAGAAATTAACAACTTAATCAAAACCCAAAAGGATAATATCGAAGGGCAATTACTCGATAGTCGGGTGGCTTCTGAGTGGATGGATATAAGTTGCTCAACTCGACTGTCGGGCGGAGGATCTGTACATCCAGTAACCCAAGTGACAGAAGAGGTTATAGCAATTTTTTCTAGCTTGGGATTTAAAGTTGCGGACGGACCTCAAGTAGAAAGTGATTACTATAATTTTGACGCGCTAAATATCCCGCCAGAACATCCTGCTAGGCAAGAATTTGATACTTTTTATATTTCTGGAGATGAGGATGACCAGACACCATCAAATGTATTGAGGACTCATACAAGCCCTGTCCAAATTCGACATATGCAACAGGTAAATGGGCCTTGCCGAATTATTGCTCCAGGAAGAGTTTTTCGATCAGATTATGATCAAACCCATACACCGATGTTTCACCAAGTAGAGGGATTGGCTATCGATACAGATATATCGATGGCTAATTTAAAATGGGTCCTAGAGGAATTTTGCCGGGCATTTTTTGAAGTAGAGACTGTTCAATTAAGGTTTAGAAGCAGTCACTTTCCATTTACCGAACCCTCCGCAGAGGTAGACATTCGTTGCTCTTGGGTAGACAATCAATTGAAAATTGGTGAAGGAAATGATTGGATGGAAATTTTAGGAAGTGGGATGGTTCATCCAAAGGTTCTTGAAGCGGTTGGTCTGGACTCAGATAAATATCAAGGTTTTGCATTTGGTGTTGGGATAGACCGAATTGCAATGTTGAAATATGGCATACCTGACTTGCGTTCGTTCTTTGACAGTGACTTAAGGTGGCTAAGACATTTTGGGTTTTCCGGTAATGACTACCCTGCTTTGCATAGTGGGTTAAGTAAATTTTAACGAACGATATCCACGGGAATAAATTGAGGATACATAGATGAAATTTACACTTTCATGGCTTAAAGATCATTTAAAAACAGATATGCACGTTGATGATATTGTCGAAGCATTAACGGATCTTGGACTTGAGGTTGAGAGCGTTAGTGACCCTACCAAGGAACTTAATCATTTCACTGTAGGTGAGATTGTCCAGGCTGAGCAACATCCCAACGCAGATCGTTTAAAAGTCTGTAAAGTTGCAACTGGTGATGGGTGTCGACAAATAATCTGTGGTGCTCCCAATGCTCGAAAGGGTATTAAAGTAGTTGTCGCGCATCCGGGAGATTATATTCCAGGCTTGGATACTGTTATAAAAGTCGGGAACATAAGAGGTGTTGAAAGCTATGGTATGATGTGTTCAGAACGGGAACTGATGCTATCAGATGAACATGATGGTATTATAGAACTCGATAGCAAAGCATTGGTTGGAACAAAATACGTTGATCAGTGTAATGAGTTAGATATTGTTTTTGATATTGCTATAACCCCGAATCGGCCTGATGCTCTAGGGGTAAGGGGAGTTGCTCGCGATCTTGCGGCCAAGGGAGTTGGCGAACTGAAATTGAGAGAGATCCCAAGAGTAAAAGGTAGCTTTAATAGTCCTATATCAATTCACCTTTCTAAGGATGTTCTGAATGAGGACTGTCCATTATTTGCAGGAAGATATATAAAAGGGGTCACTAACATGGAGTCGCCAAAGTGGCTTCAAGAAAGGTTAGTCGCAATTGGGCTGCGACCTATTTCAGCGTTAGTTGATATTACTAATTTTGTGACTTTTGATAGCGCCAGGCCTTTGCATGTTTTTGACGCTTCTAAACTAAGTGGAGAATTAACAGTTCGAAAGGCAAGAAAAGGCGAAACTATAGTTGCTCTAGATGGATCCGAGTATACTCTAAGCTCTGAGGATACCGTTATCTCAAGTGGAAATGTAGTTGAATCAATCGCTGGAATTATAGGTGGAATGAATTCTGGTTGTGGAGGAGATACTAAAGATATTTTCTTAGAATCGGCATATTTTAATCCAATTTCTACAGCAAGAACTGGAAGACGATTAAGAATAAATTCAGATGCTCGATATAGGTTTGAGAGAGGCGTAGATCCTTTGTTTGTTGAAAAAGGAATTGATTTTGCAACCCAATTGATTATTGATATTTGTGGTGGAGAAGTGTCAAAGACTTTATTAGAAGGAGAAACTCCATATACTGATAAAGAGGTTATTCTTCGACCAAATCGGGTTGATAGCTTGGTTGGGATGAGAATTCCAAAAGTTGAACAAGAGCGCATTCTGATCGCATTGGGATTTAACGTTTCTCATAAGGATAACTTGTTATGTGTAAAAGTGCCGAGTTGGCGACCCGATGTTTATGGTGAAGCCGATTTAATAGAAGAGATAGTTCGTGTAACATCTCTATCAAAATTAAAAGGGATTCCCCTACAGAAGTCTAATTTAGGTGTGATGAAGCCAGTATTAACACCACTCCAGAATAGAGTTTCGCGAACACGTAGAGAAATAGTTGCCTTAGGAATGAATGAATGCATTTCTTACAGCTTTATCGACGAAAAAAGTGCAACCCTCTTTTCAGGGGCCATCCAAACTGTAGCGTTACTAAATCCGATAAGCTCTGAAATGACGCATATGAGACCAAGTTTGCTTCCTGGTCTGTTGCAGGCTGCGCGAAGAAATCAGGCACGAAGCCTAAATGATTTAAAATTGTTTGAACTTGGCGAAGTGTTTTTTGGTAGAAAACCTGGTGAACAAGCTATTCATGCAGGTGGTATTTTTGTAGGTAACTATTTACCAAAAAATGCATTTGGTAATCAGCGAGAAGTAGATGTATTTGATGCTAAGAAAGTTGTTGAATCGACGTTAAATGATATGGGTGTTTCCGTTGAAAATTTGTCAATTCTTCGCGATGGTGTACCGGCTTATTTTCATCCGAAGCGAGCTGGAAAAGTTTCTTTGGGGCCAAAAAATGCTCTTGCATCTTTTGGAGAACTTCATCCAAAAATAGTTAAAGCGTATGATTTGAAGGGTCCAGTAATGGCTTTTGAAATATTTATTGAAAGAGTTCCCTTTTCTAAAAACCGAAAATTAATTCGACCACCAATTAAAGTGTCAGAATTACAACCTGTCGAGCGTGATTTTTCCTTTGTAGTACAAACACGCTGTGAGGTTGATTTAATCAAGAAGGCAATACTTAATGGTGAAAAAGGAGTTATTAACGAAGCTCGAGTTTTTGATATTTTTGAAGGTAAAGAAGCAGAGCAACAATTGGGTAAAAACAAAAAATCAGTGGCTTTTATGGTGCGATTACAACCTTTAAAGACAACATTTACTGATGCAGAGTTGGAAGCAATTTCTAAAAAAATTATCTCTCGTGTAGAAAAAATGACTGGAGCAAAACTGCGGTCATGAATCGAGAAGGGTTTTGGGGTCCACAAAATTTAAATTTTGCGCTTTAGCAACAGCTCTATTGGTAACGTTACCATCATGAATATTAAGACCATTAAGTAAATGTTGATTTTCTGAACACGCTTTTTTCCAACCTTTATTCGCCAACTCTCTTATGAATGGTTTCGTTGCATGCGAAAGAGCTAAAGTGGATGTGTTTGGAACGGCTCCGGGCATATTTGCAACGCAATAATGAATTATATCGTCTACATTATAAATTGGGTTGTCATGAGTGGTGGCTGAAGAGGTTTCAAAACAACCACCTTGATCTATAGCGACATCCACCAAGACAGATCGCTTTTTAATTAGTGAAAGTTGTGATCGCGATACTAGCTTTGGGGCTTCTGCCCCGGGTACGAGCACGGCACCGATGATCATATCTGCGCTCTTGATAGCTTTTTCTATGGTTTCTTCTGAAGAAAAATTTGTATTGAAACGCGAGTGAAATATTTCGTCAAGGTATTTCAAACGCTTGATCGAATTGTCCATTAAGGTTACAGTTGCTCCCATACCCGAAGCGATCAAAGCAGCCTGAGTGCCCACGACTCCTCCACCAATGATTAAAACCGTTACTGGTATAACCCCTGGTGCACCAGCAAGAAGCTTACCGCTGCCTCCGTTTGCTTTTTGTAATGCCCAGGCTCCCATTTGTGGTGCTAATCTTCCTGCTATCTCTGACATAGGTGCAAGCAGTGGTAGGGTTCCGTCGGTATCAGTTATTGTTTCATAGGCAATAGCAGTTGCTTTGCTATTTATTAACTCAGATGTTTGGTCTTTATCGGATGCTAAGTGAAGATATGTAAAAATCAGTTGACCTGAGTTGAGGTTGGCACGTTCAGACTGTTGCGGTTCTTTAACTTTTACTATCATTTCTGCATCAGAAAAAATTTCTGTAGACGTTACTATCCGTGCTCCGGCTTCGATATAATTATCATCTGAAAAACCGGATCCAACCCCTGCATTTTGTTCAATTATAACATCATGTTTATCAATCACTAATGACTTAACTATTGAGGGAGTTAAGCCAACTCGATATTCATGATTTTTGATTTCTTTTGGGCAACCTACCAGCATTATATTAATCCATTTTAATCAAAATAAGAATTATCATTATACAGCATGTTCTTGAATTATTTTACGTAAATATGCTAGAATATATAATAATAATGGTATATAATCCCACTAAAATACTTATTATAGGGAGAAAATTACTGAAAAATATAGATGTATTTGATCGAAAAATTTTAAGAATCATTCAAAAAAATGGGAGAATATCAAATTCTGATTTAGCAGATGAAGTTGGTTTATCGACATCAGCATGCCATAGGCGCCTGCAACGTTTATTCGATGACTCGATTATTAGAGAAGTCGTTGCGTTGGTAAGCGAGAAGGCAATTAAATTAAATTTGACTGTTTTCGTTGAAATTAAACTTTTGCGGCAGGTCGATGAAGTCTTGGAAGAATTTGAACGAGCGGTATGTCTCATACCGGAAGTACTAGAGTGTAATTTAATGGCCGGTTCTGCAGATTATCTTCTTAAGGTTGTGGTTGGCGATGCTGAAGATTTTGAGCGAATTCATAGAAAATATCTTTCGAGATTACCAAACGTATCAAACATGATGTCAAGCTTTTCGCTTAGGAAGGTCTATAAGACTACAGCTTTACCCATTTAAAATATATCCGAAATTTGTCCGACTATTAGAAAAGCTTTTCCAGATCGGGTATCAGCAATTTTAAATATTTGATGATCTTCTGCTGTTGCCAATTTCTCTCGAAGTAACTTGTCAAACCGTCTCATCAGCATTAAGGTCGTATCGCGAAAAACTGTATCTGATTTTGTTCTACTTTTCAGTTTCTTAATATGTTCATCAATTCCAACACAACTGAGCCTTCGCACATAATGTTTTTTTTCCGGTTTAACAAAATTTAACCAAGCCTCTACAGACGGAGAGTCAATCTTTAAGTCATCAAGGTAAATGCCATCTTGTGCTAATAAATTTAAGAAATCTTCGCTGACTTGTAACAACTGCAGGACAGTGTTGTTTTTACGCGCTATCTCAAGGGCAATGAATCCTTCAGAGTCGTTTTTATCATTTGGAAAATGTAAAGCTTTTAAAAGTATATCCCAGGATAAAAAATCAGTTTCTAAACTGCTTTTAGGCAGTTCTTGCGATTTTTCTTTTATATTAAGCTCTAATTGATCTTTTATCAAAATCTCCTCAGTTTCCACTTGATCTTCTGCAATAATTGTAGCCAATGTTTCTTGGGTTTTATTTGCAAGTTTAATTTTGAATAACTTGTTGTCTAACTGATGCATCTGCAAAGAGATTTTCTCTATGGCTTTTTCAACTTTGTCCTGTCGATTGCGTAACCTATTGAGTGATAAATTCAGTTTTGAAATTGAAGTAATTAGGTCAAAAAATTTAAATGAGCCGACAACAGTAAGAATAATAAAAAGAAACTTCCATAATGTTGTAAGTTTAGGTTCTTCGAACCAAAAGTAATGCGCAATAGCGTAAGAGCAAAAAGAGAGTGCGATTAGAATAAGAATTTTAAAATTTTTAGTAATGTTACTATGAATCCGTTAATTTGAAAATCTATGGGTCTCTTTTCTTAGAAATAATCAATTTTAAGTATTTCAAAACTCCGGCGCCCTCCTGGGGTTGCTACTTCCACGCTATCGCCCTCTTCCTTTGAAATCAGCGCTCGCGCCAATGGCGAACGCATATTTAGAAGATTATTTTCGATATCAGCTTCTGCTTCGCCTACTATTTGATATGTCTTCTTTTCTTCTGTTTCTTCATCAATAAGATCTACTGTCGCTCCAAATTTTATAGGTCCCGATAATTTGGAAACATTAATTACATCGGCCAAGGAAATTATTGACTCTAGTTCTTTAATTCGGCCTTCTATGAACGATTGTTTCTCCTTAGCAGCATGATATTCAGCATTTTCAGATAAATCACCATGTTCTCGGGCTTCGGCTATAGCTTTGATAATATTAGGGCGGTCAGAACTCTTTAACTGGCGTAGTTCCTCATTAAGTTTATCAAATCCTGCTTTTGTGAGTGGAATTTTATCCATCTTTCTTACTTTCAAAAAATTGTTTGGCTTATCCGTTAGGCCTAGGTCGAAATAAAATTTAATTTCTCTCTTAACAAAAATAAGTTTAATAAAAATTGAATTTTATTTCAAGAGCACCGTATTAAAATATTTTCGTAAACATTGGGCAAATTATCTTTTGATGTTGTGCTCAAAAATCCTAATTGATATGTTCGTTCTATACGATCTAACACTAGGGACATGGTCAATAAAAATGATGAGAGATACTATTGAATATGATGTAGTTATTGTTGGTGCTGGGCCTGCGGGTTTATCTGCAGCTATCAGGCTAAAACAACTCAATTCTGACACAACTGTGGTAGTTTTGGAGAAGGGATCGGAGGTTGGAGCACATATCCTCTCAGGGGCTGTACTTGATCCAGTTGGTTTAAATAGATTAATACCAGATTGGAGAGAGAGGGGTGCGCCAATTAATACTGCGGTATCTGATGACAAATTTCTTTTACTTGGTCCGGCGGGAAGCATAAGAATTCCAAATTTTCCAATGCCATCTTTTATGAAAAATCACGGTAATTATATCGTATCCATGGCTAACGTGTGTCGGTGGCTTGAAAAACAGGCTGAGAGTTTGGGTGTTGAAATCTTTCCTGGAATGGCTGTCTCCGATCTTGTATATGATAAAAAAAATAGCTTAAAAGGCGTCATTGCTGGTGAATTCGGTGTGAAAAAGGATGGCAGCCAAGGACCAAATTACGAACCCGGAATGGAACTCCATGGTAAATACGTGTTTCTTGCTGAGGGGGTTAGAGGATCACTGACAAAGAAAGTGATCAAAAAATACAAACTTTCAGATGCCGCAGATCATCAAAAATTTGGATTGGGAATGAAAGAGATTTGGGAAGTTCAACCAGATAAGCATAAAGAAGGTCGTGTTTTACATACTATGGGTTGGCCACTAGGAAAGAACGCTGGAGGTGGCTCATTCGTATACCACGCTGAGAAAAATCAAGTTTTTCTCGGTTTTGTTGTGCACCTTAATTACAAAAACCCATTTCTCTTTCCTTATATGGAGTTTCAAAAATTCAAAGGTCATCCATTTATAAGTGATTTGTTAAAAGATGGGAAAAGAATAGCTTATGGTGCAAGAGCAATATCTGAAGGTGGATGGCAATCCATTCCTCAAGTAGTTTTCCCAGGGGGAGCCTTATTGGGGTGTTCCGCAGGTTTAGTAAATGTGCCAAGAATAAAAGGCAATCATAACGCTATGATTTCTGGTATTGAAGCAGCTGAGGCCGCCCACCAGGCTATCTCTTCTGGACGATATAGGGATGAGCTTGTTGAATATGAACATCGGCTAAGGACTGGAGCCATCGGTAAAGATTTAAAACGAGTAAGGAACGTTAAACCACTCTGGTCAAAGTTTGGTATGGTTGCATCGCTTTTCTTGGGGGGTCTTGATATGTGGGTTGCAAATATAACCGGTCACACTTTATTTGGTACATTAAAGCACGGAAAGTCAGATTCCGACTCTACTGGTAAGGCTGAAGATTATAGAAAAATCGTTTACCCAAAAGTGGACGGTGTCATAAGTTTTGATAGATTAACTAATGTAAGCTTTTCTGGTACAAACCATGAAGAAGACCAGCCCTGTCATTTAAATTTGGGGAACCAGTCTGTTCCGCTAACTATAAACAAACCTAAATACGAAGAACCTGCCCAAAGGTACTGTCCCGCAGGTGTTTACGAAATTGTGCAAGGTAGTTCGAATAAATTGAAATTTCAAATAAATCCACAAAACTGCGTACATTGCAAAACGTGTGATATTAAGGATCCAAGCCAGAATATAACCTGGGTAACTCCAAACGGTGGTGATGGACCCAATTATTCAAATATGTAACATTAAGATTTTCCAACTGAATATTCACTGATTTGAATATGGTTTCTTCGAAAAACTCAGTGACCATAATAGGGAATTATGAGAAATTTAAGCTATAATTTTTTTGTACAATTAAAAATGAGGATATTTGTACTATCGCTTGTTGGATTTGTATTTTTGCTATCTTTCCCAGCCATTGGTGCCTCTGGGCAATATCTAGTTGCAACCAAGGCTGCTAGGAATAATGATTTTGATTTAGCTTCAAAAAATTATTTGTCGCTTATAAAACATGGCATTTCTGAAACTTTGATTGTCCAAGAGGCGTTGTTATTTTCTGTCCTTGCAAATGACTTGGATTCGGCGTTGAAACTTTCAACGATAATTGAGCAACAGAGTGTCAGATTTCCTACAGCAGGTCTAATCTCTTTGGTAAGGCTTTTTAATAAAAGGAAGTTGACCAAGTTCAGGACTTGCTTTCTCAATATGAAGAAATTTTACCCAGATATTTAATTACTCTGGCGCAAGGTTGGACAGAGATTGCGAATGACTCTCTTAAAAAGGGGATAGAGCGCTTTAGTTCACTGGATGGTACAAATCGTCATCTTGGAAGTTATAATTGTGCAGTGGCGTTTGCAATCGCCGGTGATTTTCAGAATGCTTTGCTATATTTAGAAGAATTAGAGGATCAAAACTTAAAATTTGATGAACTTCAGCTTCAGGCTCTTGTACAGATATATTCGAATAATAATTTGAATAATAAGGCAATAACTCTTCTTGAAAGTAGGAATAAGGATCAAAACTCTGGCACATTTAATAAAGTGGTTTTAGATCTTAAAAATGGAAACAGATTAAAATTCAATGCTTTTAGGACTCCTGCTGATGCTCTAGCAAACGTTTTTTATTTGATGGGCAGTACAAGCGCTAATGCAAAGAAAAATCCAAGATCATCAGGTTTTTATATACAGTTGGCCGAACTTCTTTCAAGTGATAAAGATTACTATAATATGCGATTAGGTGAAATATTTAGGGATATGCGTACTTTTAACTATTCAATCGAGAAATTTAATAAAGTGCGTGATGAAAGTATATTTTATTCGCGAGCTCAATTAGGAGTTGCTGACACGTTAGTTCGATCAGGGCGCAGTAATTTGGCGCAAGAAATTTTAGAACAACTGATTGAGGATGGTTTTAATGAATTCGTGATTTTTGATGCATTAGCAGACATTTTTAGAGTCAAGGAGGATTATGAGAGGGCAATTTATTACTATGATATGGCTCTAAAGAACATTACAGAGGATGCTAAGCATACAAAATGGTCAACTTTTTTTGTCCGTGGAATTGCTTATGATCAGTTTGGTAATTGGGAAAGAGCGAAAGTCGATTTGAGAAATGCGTTAGAGTTATCTTCAAATCATCCTGAAGTTTTAAATTATTTTGGTTATAGTTTGATTGAAAGGAATGAAAGCTTAGAAAAAGCTCTAAAAATGATTGAAAATGCGGTATCGCAAAGGCCTGAGAGTGGCTATATTATAGATTCTCTTGCGTGGGGTCTTTTTAGATTAGGCCACTATAAAGAAGCGATTTTACCAATGGAGCGTGCCGTGCAGTTAGAGCCTCATGACCCAATAGTGAATGATCATCTTGGAGACATTTTGTGGATGATTGGAAGAAAGCGAGAAGCGACTTTTCAATGGCAAAGAGCTCTCTTTTTTGGACCTACAGCCGAAAATGAAAAGGAAATAAAGAAAAAACTTAAATTTGGAATTACGGATTCGTACAATTCTGATTAGATCAATAAAAATTCGTGGTATTCTTATGTTATGAAAAATAAGATTATTAGTGTTAAAGCAAATGCGAAGGTAAATCTTGCCCTACATGTAATCGGGCAGCGCTCAGATGGTTTGCATCTTTTGGACAGTATAGTTGCATTTCCAGAATATGGAGACGAGTTATGTTTTGAAGAAGCCGATGAGCTGTCTCTTTCTATATCTGGACCTTATGGTAACCAATTATCGAAGGAAACGACCGATGCTTCTAACCTGATAATTCGCGCGGTTAAACTACTTAGATATCAGAATAATGGTGTCGCCATTAAGCTCATTAAAAACCTCCCTATCGCGTCAGGGATTGGTGGTGGCTCATCAAATGCCGCAATCACCCTTAAAACACTTTCAATGCTTTGGAAAGAGAAGATGCCCAAGTTAACTGATATTTTGGATTTGGGTGCTGATGTACCGGTTTGCCTTTCGAATGAACTTCAACGGATACAAGGAATTGGCGAAATTCGAACGGAGTTAACTAAACCATCTCCAATGTGGATTGTTCTTGCTAATCCTGGCATAAAAATCCCAACAGCAAAAATTTTTGGTTTATTGCGTAGCAAAGAAAACGGAAAATTAGAACCTTTATTAGATACAACTGATCAAGATAGTTTTTTACGCTATCTTATTAGACAAAGGAATGATTTGGAGATTGTGACTTCTGATTTGTTCCCAGAAGTAAGAAAGCTTTTACATGCAATAAACGATACTAGTAATTGTAAACTAAGTCGAATGTCGGGGTCTGGAGCGACCTGCTTTGGTTTGTATACTGAAAAGAATCATGCGCTGCAAGCTAAAGAAATGATTGAGAATTGCTTTTCAAAAGCATGGGTTGTTAGTGCATCATTGTTTCTAGCTAACCCTAGCCACGACATAGTCTGTTAGCTTAACTAGTAACTTATTAAATTGACTTTCAGGCAAAAATTTTAATTGGGATTTTGCTATATTTGACCAGTAAATTGCATCTAACCGTGTTTTATCCAGAGAACCATCATCAATTAACACTTTTTGAGCTATTTCAAAATCTTCAATTTTTTGGTGGCCTTTTTCTAGTGTCCGTTTCCAAAATAAGTAGTTAGTATTATTTTTTTTCTGTAACGAATAAATAATGGGCAGTGTAATTTTTTTCTCTCGAAAGTCGTCACCAATATTCTTTCCAAGGTTAGATTTGTTGCCCGTGTAGTCAAGAAAATCATCTACAATTTGGAAGCTAATTCCTAGAGCCTCCCCATATAATCTAAGTGCTTCTACATGCTCGTTTTTAGCTTCAGCTATTAACCCGCCAACCTCACAGGCAGAAGCAAAGAGTATAGCGGTTTTCCCTCTTATTACCTGCATATATTGATCTTTAGAAGTAGATAAGTTTTGAGATAATGACATTTGTAGAACTTCGCTCTCTGATATTTCGGCAGATGCGTTAGATAATGAATCTAATACTTTAAGTGATTCTGTCTCTACCATTAATTGAAATGCTCTAGCAAATAGGAAATCTCCAACTAAGACAGAGGATTTATTATCCCAAAGTCTATTTGCTGTTGGTCGCCCCCTACGTTTTAAACTCTCGTCTATAACATCGTCATGAAGTAATGTTGCTGTGTGAATAAATTCGACTATAGCTGCTAAATGGATGTGATATTTGGCTCGGTAATTACAAATATTTGCTGCAGCTAAAGTTAGAAGTGGCCGCAGTCTTTTCCCACCTGCATTAATGAGATGATTTGTAAGATTTTGAATTAATGGAGCATGTTCAGAGAACATGCGGTTGTTAATCAACTCGTCGACACTCTGCATTTCATTACTTAACGCATCAAATAAATCATTTAACGGATTATTATCCACACTATTTCCTTTCTTAACTCGACGAATTCATATTTGCCCTATAGTTTGGGGAAATGGAAGTTATTTTGCAAACAACCGATATTACGCAAATCCCTTTTGTAAAGATGCTGTTATCTTCTGAAGGAATTGAAGCTTATGTGTTTGATCAAAATATATCAGTGCTTGAAGGTTCAATAAATATATTTCCTATTAGGATTATGGTGTTAGTAAAAGATTCTGAAGTTGCTAACCGTGTATTAAAAGAGAATGGAATTTTAATTCCATGAGTGGTGAAGAAAATCTTGAGCAATGCAGTCTTGATGCATTCGTTGGTGGTAAAATATCATTATTCCAGCCATTGAATGGCTATCGAGCAAACGTAGATTCTATACTTTTAGCGGCAGCAGTAAATGCCAAAGAAGGTGAGAGTGTCCTAGAGCTTGGTTGCGGTGTTGGAGCAGTTATGTTCTCCTTGATGAGTAGAATAAGCGGTTTAAATGTGGTTGGTATTGAGTGTCAAAAGCAATATGCAAAGCTAGCTATTCGCAACGCGGCGTACAATGGCTTTAAAGCAGAAATAATTGACTGTGATATTCTTTCTATTCCCATTGCATATAAGAATTTAAATTATAATCATGTTATTTTAAATCCTCCGTTTTTCAGTTCGGGCAGCTCAATGCGCATACTAGAGAGTGATAAAGACACGGCTAAAAGAGAATTAAACCATTCCCTGGAACAGTGGTTAGACTTAGCCATCAAGCGCTGCTCAGTGAAGGGAGAGGTTGTTATAATACACCAGGCTGCGCGCCTCGGCCAAATTATAACAATTATTGAGAAAAGGTTGGGTGATATAAAGATATTACCTATTTCTTCGTTTAGTGGTCAACATGCTAATAGGGTCATAGTCAAAGGAAAAAAGGGAAGTTTAGCACCACTTAAATTATTAACTCCTCTAGTTATGCACAAAGACAGTTCGATAGAAACATCAGGCACAAATTATACGGAAAATGCTGAAGGAATCTTACGAAAAGGCGATGGTATGAATTGGGGAGAACAAAATTGGTGACAAATCATACTGTTTGATGTGTAATGAAGCATATAAAAGCAAAAAACTTAGGAGCAGTAAATGAACCTAGAACATCATTTAGTAGAATTGAGGCGAAAGCATTTTGAATTAGAGGAAACAATAAATATTCAACAAAAGAAGCCAGGATTTTCTGAACTTGAAATAAAAAGATTAAAAAAGAAAAAACTTTATATAAAAGATCGTATAAGTAAGGTAGGGCAAGGAACTTTATAAAATTCGTTATCAAAAGATAGAAAAGCAATTAATTAATATAGGCTTCGATTTTAGTTAACGGCGTTATTTAATATTTCCTGGTCGGAACCTATCAAGGTAGGTGTGTATGCGCGAGTAAAGTATTGATGAACTTTATCGCCTCTTGAGAATTCCAATCTGTGCTACCAAAAAGCCTTGCTAATTCATTTGAGTGCTGGTCAACTATTATCGTTGTTGGAAGTCCCAATACATTCATATTCGATGAGACTTTTCCTTTTGGATCCTTGTAACTTTTGAGATTGATTAGGTCATGTTTTGAAAAAAAATCTTTTATTGTGTCATCTGAATTTCGTCCAGCCGCGACCACTATTACAGAGAAATCTTTTGAACCTACGCTTTTGACTAGCTTATTTAATGACGGCATTTCTTCTCTACAAGGTGCGCACCAAGTCGCCCAGAAGTTAATTAGCGTAATTTTATTTTGCTGAAAGTTAATTGGTTTTGAAGTATTATTTAGGGTTACTAAGTCCATTGATGGTACTTGTGTTGGTTCCTCATTAAGAAGTATGTTCTTTAAACTTCCTCTTAAGTGTTTCTTTATTGTTTCCAAATCTTTTCGCTCGTGTGAAAAACTGGTGTTTGCATAGAGCATCAACGTGGCGTATATCAAAATCAGGAATATTTTCATAATTTCTATCTATAAAATTTATATTAAGAAAAGAGTTAACAGTTATGGTAAAAAAGGCAAAGTCAAATATTATGTGGGGCGCACGGTTCTATAATGCTCCCGATCATATTATGAAATCAATAAATGCCTCAATTAATTTCGATCGCCGGCTTTACAAACATGATATTTCAGCCTCGATCATTCATGCTGAAATGCTTGTTAAAAATGAAATTATTAGTGAACAGACTGGAATTAAAATTGTGGATGGTTTGCAAACTATTTTGCAAGAAATAGAAAGTAATAACTTTGACTTTAAAGTTGATTTAGAAGACATCCATATGAATATTGAAGCGAGGCTGTATGAGCTCATTGGAGAAGAGGCAGGTTTTTTACATACTGCTCGTTCTCGAAATGATCAGGTTTCCACAGATTTTCGTTTATGGACAAGAGATGCGGTTGATGAGTTAATTCAACAATTAGAAAATTTAATGAAAGCGTTTTTGAAAAAGGCTGAGGCTCATGTTGATACAATTATGCCTGGCTTTACCCACCTTCAAGTAGCCCAACCAACAACTTTTGGACATCATCTCCTCGCATATTTGGAAATGCTTTCGCGGGATATTAATCGTTTTCAAAGTACAAGATTAAGACTCAATGAATGTCCACTGGGGGCAGCTGCGTTGGCTGGAACTTCTTTCGCTATTAATAGAATCGACACATCAACGCGGCTTGGTTTCGATCGACCAATGAGTAACAGTATTGATGCCGTTTCCGATAGGGATTTCTGTTTAGATTTCCTTTCTACATGCGCAATATGTGCCACGCATTTAAGTCGTTTCGCAGAAGAGCTTGTTATATGGACATCAACACAGTTTAATTTTGTAAGTTTGTCCGATAAGTTTTCTACAGGTTCGTCTATCATGCCACAGAAAAGGAACCCTGACGCAGCCGAGCTTATTAGAGGAAAAGTAGGTCGTGTGACTGGGTCATTGGTAGGGTTGCTATCGGTTTTAAAGGGTTTACCTCTGGCATATTCGAAGGATCTTCAAGAGGATAAAGAGTGTGTTTTTGATGCTTTTGATACAATGTCGCTTTGTCTAATTGCAATGACTGGTATGGTTTCAGATCTTAAACCAAACGAAAAGATATTACGAGACGCTGCAAAAGACGGGTTTTCTACGGCCACTGATTTAGCGGATTGGCTTGTTAGAGAACTTGGCATACCGTTTCGCGAGTCACATAATATAACTGGAAGAATTGTTAAATTGGCTGAGAAAAATAAATGTAAGCTAATTGATTTAGATTTAGAATCCTTACAAACAATCGAAGAAAATATTTCATCAAAGATTTTTTCTGTGCTCACAGTTGAAGCGTCTGTTGCTTCCCGAGATAGTTTTGGAGGGACTTCACCCTCGCAAGTGCGTATACAAATTAGCAAATGGAAGAAGAGGTTATTTTGAGAATAAGACTGCCTGAAATAATAATAGTTTTTGTTTTGGCCGCTTGTGGAATTAAAGGAAGCCCTCTTCCCCCAATTGCTGATGAGAATAATTTGCCGATCTCCTCACAGTTTGAAATTCAATAGGCCCTGATGATTAATTCATTTAAATGAGGATTTAAGAATGTTGATTACAGAAAAGTCTTACTTCAAATATAGAAAAAAGATTTTAAACTTGGAAGATGTTCCGCTGCCAGAAATTGCATATCAAGTTGGAACACCTTTTTATGTTTACTCTGCGACAGCAATAAAGAGCAACTATGAAAAGTTTATTTTGGCATTAGGCGAATTGAACTATTCCATCTCTTATGCGGTTAAGGCAAATTCAAATATTGCTATTTTAAAACTACTTGGAAGTTTAGGAGCAGGAATGGATATTGTTTCTTCAGGCGAGTACCTCAGAGCAAAGGCGGCTGGGATTCCAGGGAATAAAATTGTTTTCTCAGGAGTGGGCAAAACGAAAGATGAAATGAATTTGGCTATTGAAGGAGGAATAAAACAATTTAATGTCGAGAGCGAGTCAGAACTAAGGGTTTTAAATTCTGTTGCGGTTGCGCAAAATAAAACTGTGACTATAAGTATTCGTATCAATCCAGATATTGATGCACAAACGCATGAAAAGATATCTACTGGAAAAGCTGATAATAAATTTGGAATACCATATGAAGATGCTGAAAAAATTTTTCAGAAAGCTTCACAATTGAGTAATCTAAAAGTATCAGGGATTGCAGTACATATTGGAAGTCAATTAACTGATTTAGAACCGTATAGACAAACTTTTTTAAAGCTGGCTGAGCTAGTTCATGTATTAAAAAGTAGAGGTCATGATGTCAAAAGTTTAGACTTGGGTGGTGGTATTGGGATTGCTTATTCGGATAATAAAAAGGTCATTGATCTTCTTGAGTATGGAAAACTAGTAAAAAGTGTTCTAGGTCACTTGAATTGTAAGTTTGAATTTGAACCTGGCCGTTTGATTGTTGGGAATGCTGGATTACTTGTTTGTTCGGTCCTATACTTAAAGTACTTAAAAAATAAAAAATTTATTGTCGTGGATAGTGGAATGAATGATTTAAGTAGACCGTCAATGTACGGTGCCTATCATGAAATTATACCAATAAAGGAAGAAAATAATACTTCAAGAATCAAAGTTGATGTTGTTGGACCAATTTGTGAAACTGGAGATACCTTTGCTCGTGATAGAAGTTTTCCAATAGTAGAAGAAAAAGATTTGGTCGCTTTCAAGTCTTGTGGTGCCTATGGCTCCGTCATGGCATCAGAATATAATTCGAGACCGTTAATACCTGAGGTATTTGTGAAGGGAACAAATTTTTCAATAATTAGACCTCGCCCATCAATAATGTCTGTAATTCAAAGAGATATTGTACCAGATTGGTTGGACTAGTTTATAATCTGTAAGGTATGGATATAAAAATTTTGTATAAAAATGATAACTTGGTCAATAATCAGCTTGTACTTTAAAAAAAGACTTTGACCCACTGGAAAATTTTTTTGAAGTTGAGAATTTAAGACATAGAGAATACAAACCATAGAACAGATAAGTGATATTGTTAAAAAACCTATAATTGTCCATTGATTAGTGCTTGCTGCTGATTTGATAATTTCAGTCTTATGATTGAGACTATGCTGTCGATTTTTCTTAAATCTATCAGATGATTCTTGGACTCGAAGTCGTACATTCTCAGGAATATCTTTTTCTGTTCCAGTATTTGTGGTTGCTTTGGGTTTGTTGTTTGAGAGTTGATATTCCTCATTGGCTAATTTTCTTAGATTAATCTCCTCTTGGTTATCATTTTTATTTCTTTTGCATAAATTATATTGAAACCATTCTTGTGAACACTGCGAACATTCGAAGTTTTGCCCAATAGGGTTTCTATGGTTGACTTTTGTTTCGTAAGTAGCATCACAATTTGGACAAAATATTTTCATAGTTGGTCACTTTTGAAGTTGGACAGATTTAACTCTTCATATGCTCGACTGTATCGAAATGCAGAGTTCTATGAAAGGCTTGTTTTATTTTTTTTAAATAAAATAATTATAAAAAATTGTTTAGATCTCAAAGTTTTTCATAATGAAAAGCGAGTCAGTATGTTTGTCAATCGCATATTACTCTGGTAGAGAATAATCGGTATTAAAATTATTAGAGTGCTAGGACTGATAATGAAAATTCTCTATTTTGTTCGCTCCCTGACGTGTGACTTTCTGATGTATTTTTTAATGGCATTGATAGGAATTTTAGGACTTCCTTATGCAGTTTTGTCTCGAAAACATACGTATAAATTGATTCGAATTTATTGTAATAGTGTATTTTTCATATTGAGGTACGTAGCTAAATTAAAGGTAGAAATTAGAGGAAAAATTCCCTCAGAATCTTGTCTAATTTGTTCCAAACATCAGTCCTTCCTGGATGTGTTGATGCTTGCATCAGTTTTGCCTGATTTTCGATTTATAATTAAGCATCAGTTAACATACCTACCAGTTATAGGGTTTTATGCGAAACAAACTGGATGTGTTGCTGTTAATCGAGCAAAGAAAATAGGTACTGTTAACAAGATGTTAGACGCATTAAACCAAGAAAAAGACAGACAGACTGTTGTTTACCCACAGGGCACTCGGGTCCTACCGTATGCTCAAAAACCATATAAGTTTGGTGCGGGTCTTATATATAAAAATTTGAGTCTTAAGTGTTATTTGGTGGCTACTAACGCAGGGAGCTTTTGGGCTCGTCGAAGTTTATACCGGTATCCTGGAACAGCAATAATTGAATTTATCGATGTGTTGGATCCTAATTTAGAAGTGACTCAGTTTATGTCGCAAATAGAGAATAAAATTGAGCTTACATCGAATAAGTTGATGGATGAGGCTTTAGAATCTAGAGGAAGGGTTTAGGAAATTCTGTGCGACCCTAAGTGTAGAAATTTTTCCCGCCGCTCCTTCATCAACTCTGTACTGGAAGATTTTTCAAGTTCAGATAAAACATTATCTAGTACTACTCCCACATTTTTTATAATTTCTTGTTTGTTACGTTGGGCGCCACCAACTGGTTCTGGAACGATTTTATCAATTATTTTTAACTCAAGTAAGTTTTGAGCTGTTAATTTCAGAGCTTCTGCTGCTTCTCGCATCTTTTCTGGGTCTTTCCATAAAATTGACGCACAACCTTCAGGTGAAATTACCGAATAAATAGAGTGCTCCAGCATTATAACTTTATTTGCCGTGGCTAAAGCAACTGCTCCACCTGAGCCGCCTTCTCCAATTATGATTGAGACGAGTGGAACTTTTACATTGAGACACTTTTCTATCGTTCGAGCTATTGCTTCTGCTTGACCACGTTCCTCCGCGCCTTTTCCAGGATAAGCTCCAGGGGTATCTACAAGTGTAACTATGGGGATTTTAAAACGATCGGCCATATCCATAAGTCTTTGGGCTTTTCGATAACCCTCTGGTCGGGACATTCCAAAATTTCTAAAAAGTCTTGAGTTTGTGTCATGCCCTTTTTCATGTCCTATGACCATTAAAGGCCTGTCGTTGAATCTAGCAAGACCTCCAACAATAGCTTTATCATCTGAGAAATTTCTATCACCAGCTAGAATTGTAAATTCTGTAAAGAGCTGATTTATATAATCCATACTATGAGGTCTCAAGGCATGGCGTGCGACTTGACATTTTCTCCAAGGGCTTAAATTTCCATAAAGATCCTTAAGAAGTTGCTTAGATTTTTTCTCAAGAGCACTTGCCTCGGAAATCGCATTGATACCTTTACCCGAATTATCAAGAGCTCTCAATTCTTGCGCTTTTCCATCAATTTCAGCTAAGCTCTTTTCAAATTCAAGATAGATTTGCATTTTTATCCTTTTCTAGGTTCTGATCCACTTTATCTCTTTAATTCAAAATACTAAATCTTAGCTTTTTATAAATTCTATTTTAACGGCAATGTTTAGTTATTACGAGGACTCTTTTTTATAAAAGGTATTGAATGATGTTAATCAAATTAGGCAGACCTCTGGTATGGTTAATTAAATGTAGTTTCAAGTCTTTTTACCGCTTCTATAACTTTTGCTTGCGGACACGCCAAATTAAATCTCATGAATTTTTCACCACCTTTACCAAAGGTTGATCCTACGCTTGCCGCGATACCAGCCGTTCGATGCACTTTATTAATAATATCTTTTTCTGACATTCCAGTGTCAGAAAAGTCTATCCACGCAAGGTATGTTGCGGAAAGTTTCATGGACTTTAAGCCATTTATTTCTGAAATTCTGTTATCAAATAATTCAATATTCTTTTCAAGATATGCTAATAAATCACTTAACCAATAATGACCATGAGTATAAACGCTTTCCGCTATTTTCATGCCAAATAAATTTGGCATAGTACCGATGGCTTTATGGGCTTGTTGGAATTTTTTCCTCAAGATTAAATTTTCTATTATAACGTTTCCCATTAACCCACCCGCAATGTTGAAAGTTTTCGATGATGAGACAAGGACTATAAGCCTGTCGGTAATTTCTGGTACGGCAATCGGAAACATTATGTGCTTTTTTTGTTTAAAAACGAGATCGTTATGAATTTCATCTGATATTATTAGTAAGTCATGTTTTTCGCAAAATTGAGCAACTTTTTTTAATTCTTCCACCGACCATACTTTTCCACCAGGGTTGTGGGGAGAACAGAATAACATAATTTTTTCTTTCCCAGTCATGCTACGTTCTAATTGTTTGAAATCAATGTGGTATTCATTATTCTCCACATACATTGGTTGTTCGATTAATTTGCGATTGTTTTGTTTTATAATGCTAAGGAACGAGTGGTAAACTGGTGTAAATACAATTACACCATCTTTTTCGTTTGAGAAGGCTCTAATAGCAATTGAGATTCCTGCACAAAGCCCGTGAACAACGGATATTGAATCTGACTGCAATGACCAGTTATGTTTTAACTGGTACCATTGTTTAACTGCTAAGTTATAACTCTCTTGCCCGCCGTAATATCCAAAGATTCCATTAGCTGATAAATCGTCTAGTGCATCAAAAACACACTTTGGTGCTTTAAAATCCATATCTGCGGTCCACATTGGCAACGTTTCTCGGGGAGATAGGCCATAAAGTAGTTCTAAATTGTCATATTTGTGTGAGTTTGTACCTAGGCGTTTAATGTCTTCATCAAAATTATTCATTTATCCTAGATTCCTTTAAATATATTCAATTGAGCCACGTGCTATTGCATGACCCTTATTGTTATAATAAAAACATCTTATGACAAAGTATGAAATAGTTCTACACCCAGATCAAAAATTAAAGAAAAAATGCTTGCCAATTAGTGAGATAACTAACGAAATTCGATCAATAGGGATGAAGATGCTCGAAACTATGTATGCTGCTCCTGGAATTGGCCTTGCAGCACCACAAGTTGGGGTTTTAAAACGAATGTTTGTTATGGATTGTTCTGAAAAAAACAAAGCTTCTGAACCATATATTTGTATTAATCCAGAAATTAAGTGGGTTTCTGAGCGAAAGAGTGTTTATGAAGAAGGATGCCTCTCCATACCCGATTTTTATGGTGATATTGAAAGACCATCTGAAATAAGACTGAGTTGCTTAAACGAAGATGGTGAAAGTGTAGAATATTATTTTGATGGTTTAGAAGCGACTTGCGTACAACATGAAATAGACCATTTGAATGGTATACTATTTATAGATTACTTGGGTTCTATGCGAAGACAAATAATTACCACCAAAATGAAAAAATTAAAAAAACAAAATGCTTTGCTATCATTTTCTGGTACGATTGGTGTTTAAATGAAAGTAGTTTTCATGGGGACATCAGACTTTGCACTTCCATCACTTCGCGCATTGGTAGAAACTAAGTTGGATGTTGTGGCAGTTTACACTCAACCCCCACGACGCTCAGGACGCGGGAATAAAATACAGATCAGTTCGGTTGGGCGGTTTGCGCAAGCAAATCGGTTAAAATTATGTCACCCTGAAAACTTTTCTGATGCATCTGAAATCGATTTTTTACAAAGTCTTAGGCCTGACTTAGTTTTGGTAGTTGCGTATGGTCTTATTTTACCTAAAAAAATACTGGAGATATCCACAAGAGGTTTTTTTAATGTTCATGCCTCAATATTACCACGGTGGAGGGGAGCAGCCCCGATTCAACGAGCTATATTAGCGAACGATAAAAAAACTGGTGTGTCTATCATAAAATTGGAACCAACTCTAGATACTGGCCCTATTGTTTTACAAAAGCAGTTAAAAATTGAAAGTAATGATAATACAGGGTTATTACATGATAAATTAAGTGTAATAGGCGCAAATCTAACTAGTCGATTGTGTGCTAGTATTGGGCAATTGGAGTATACGATACAAAGCACGAAAGGTGTTTCATACGCCAAAAAAATTGAGAAATCAGAAACACAAATAAATTGGGATGTTGATGCTGTGGCGGTTAATCGGCAAATACGAGCATTTTCTCCTAATCCTGGAGCCTGGTTCAATTTTGGTGGAGAGCGAATTAAAATTTTAGAATGTCAAGTGTCGAATGGTAAAGGAAAGCCTGGCTTTGTTATGGATGAATATTTTCAAATCGCATGCCTTCATGGTAGTATTCTCCCGATGGTGTTGCAACGGGCCGGTAAATCTCCTCTTAATGTAGGGGATTTCATACGAGGCTATAAAGTTCCCGCTGGAACGGTCTTAATTAATTATTAGTTTTGAAAATTCTTCATACCTAACCTGGCCAGATAATCAGCTTTTTCATTCTCTTCATGGTTGTTGTGTCCTTTAACCCACGCCCACGATACGTCATGTAATTGTGTTAAAGCATATATTTCTTTCCACAAATCTACGTTCTTAATTTCTTTTTTTGCAGAGTTTCTCCAGTTAGTCAAAAGCCATCGATCGAGCCACTTTGTCATTCCATCTTTTAGATATTTACTA
>JAQWUC010000004.1 GCA_029242355.1 Paracoccaceae bacterium
AAGCTACTGAGCGTCCAATCGGAAATGGACTTTTTGCAAAGCGAAAAAAAACACTAAAATTTAATGGTTATGGTGATGATGTGGCTGGGTTATACGCAGGTATGGATTTGCAAAAGTATTATTGAGGTTGTTCCCATTAAATATGAAATCAATAGGAATTTATCTAGTATCCCTATATGGGTAATTTATTTGATTGGTTTTATTCCTGCAATAAATCTATTTCATAAGGCCTGGTTTAATCTTCTCGGAGCAGATCCATTAAAAGCTTTAGAGCATGAGCTTGGAGAATATGCTCTAATTTTGTTAATATTCTTGTTATCATTTTACCCAATTAGGAAATTTACTGGTCTTAATTTGTTAAAGTTCAGACGTAGTATAGGTTTACTTTCATTTTGGTATGTTCTGTTTCATTTTTTAACGTATTTAATTTTAGATCAGCAATTAATTTGGGACTTGATAATAAAGGATATTTCAAAAAGGCCATACATAATTGTTGGTTTTTTGAGTTTTCTTATTTTAATTTCATTGGCTTTGACCTCTAATCGTTGGTCGATACGCTACCTGGGTTCCGGCAATTGGAAAAAGCTTCATCTTTTGGTTTACTTGTCGGCACTGCTCGCGGTCTCACATTATTTGATGCTAGTAAAATCTTGGCCAATAAAGCCATTGTTATATTTTCTTTTTATTTTACTTTTAATTATCTTTAGGTTTGGTTTGATAAAATTCTTACAAAAAAAATAGAATAAATCTTGTTATGAATTGGTACGGACATTTCCCTTCACAAGAGATAACATTATTTTACAATATAGGAAGGTAAAAACTGTACTGGTCAGAGAAAAAAATTAGTTTAAAGTAAACTAGAAGATAGTTTGAAATTTAGGAGGTTAAAAAATGATATCCAAAGCAGCTGTGGCCATTCAAGCTGGAAAACCATTAGAAATTATTGATGTGAAACTGGGCGGTCCTCAGAATGGAGAAGTTTTAATTGAGATAATGGCTACAGGAATATGTCATACCGATGAATTCACACTCTCTGGTGCAGATCCGGAAGGAATTTTTCCATCTATACTTGGGCATGAAGGAGCAGGAATTGTCAGGGAAATTGGTTCCGGAGTTACTTCCTTAAAAGTAGGTGATCATGTTATTCCGTTATATACACCTGAATGCCGTCAGTGTGATTATTGCTTGCATCCGAAGACTAATTTATGCCAATCCATCAGAGAAACGCAGGGACAAGGACTCATGCCTGATGGAACAAGTCGATTCAAAACATTGGATGGAGACCCAATTTTTCATTATATGGGAACTTCTACATTTTCAAATTTTACTGTGATGCCTGAGATTGCAGCAGCTAAGATCAGGTCAGATGCTCCATTTGATAAGGTATGTTATATCGGATGTGGCGTAACAACTGGAATCGGTGCAGTGATTAATACTGCCAAGGTTGAACAAGGTTCCCGAGCAATAGTATTCGGCTTAGGAGGAATTGGTTTGAATGTTATTCAAGGACTTCGACTTGCGGGCGCAGATCAAATTGTTGGAGTTGATCTTAATCCGGACAAAATACCAATGGCTAAACATTTTGGAATGACTGATTTTGTTAACCCTTCAGAGGTTGATGGTGATTTGGTGCCATATTTGGTTAATCTTACAAAGGGTGGAGCTGATTATACTTTTGATGCAACAGGAAATGTTAAAGCAATGCGTGATGCGCTTGAATCTGCTCATAAGGGTTGGGGCGAGAGCATCATAATAGGCGTTGCTCCTGCAGGTGCAGAGATTTCGACGCGACCATTTCAGTTAGTAACAGGGCGCAGTTGGCGTGGAACGGCTTTTGGTGGTGCGCGTGGTCGAACAGATGTACCAAAGATAGTAGATTGGTATATGGATGGGAAAATTGAGATTGATCCAATGATAACGCATAAGTTATCACTTAATGATATAAATAAAGGTTTTGACTTAATGCATGCTGGTAAAAGTATAAGGGCAGTTGTAGAATATTGAGGTAGTGAAATGAATTCACGCAAACGGAATTTAGATCCCGAAGTTATAGATTTCTTCGATGAAGAGACTAATGCTGCGAGTTACATAGTAAAAGATCCGTCATCTAAAAAATGTGCAATCATTGATTCGGTCTTGGATTTTGACGTTATTTCAGGGTCTATTAAAACAGAATTTGCAGACAAATTAATAGAAAAAGTGACTGAATTAGGCCTTGAAGTAGATTGGGTTATAGAAACGCACGTTCATGCTGACCATCTTTCAGCAGCACCCTACATTGCAAAAAAGTTTGGATCAAAGATTGCGATTGGGTCTAATATAAATATTGTACAAGAACTGTTTGGTAAAATTTTCAATGCAGGAACGGAATTTCAAATGGATGGAAGCCAATTTGATGTTCTTTTTGAGGAGGGAGATACTTTTGAAATTGGTAATATGACGTCGGAGGTTATGTATACTCCCGGTCATACTCCCGCCTGTGTAACATATGTTATTGGAAATGCCGCATTTATTGGTGACACCCTCTTTATGCCAGATTTTGGTACAGCTCGTGCCGACTTTCCAGGGGGATCGGCAACAGATCTCTATAATTCTATTCAAAAAATATTAACATTACCTGAAAATACACGACTGTTTCTATGTCATGATTATATGGCTCCGGGTAGAGATAAATTTTGTTGGGAAACTACAGTATCTGAGCAGAGATTAAATAATGTGCATGTTGGTGGCGGAAAAAGTGAAAAAGAATTCGTTAAGTTTAGAACAGAAAGAGACAAAAAGCTTGGAATGCCTAAGTTAATAATACCTTCTATTCAAGTGAATATGCGAGCTGGTCAACTTCCACCTAAAGAGGATGATGGAGAGCACTATTTGAAAATTCCAATAAACAGGATCTAAAATGGAATTAAAATTAATTTCAGAAAATAAAACGTTTAACGGCAGCCAAAAGGTGTATAGTCATTATTCAGAAGTTTGTAAATGTGACATGACTTTTGGACTTTTTCTTCCAGAAGCCAGTGAGAACTATAAGGTTCCAATATTATGGTTTTTATCCGGACTTACTTGTACGCATGAGAACGCGATGACAAAATCTGGAGCACAACAATGGGCGTCTGAAATGAATATTGCGTTAGTGTTTCCAGACACGTCCCCTCGAGGTAAATCTGTTCCAAACCATGTGGATTTTGATTTGGGCCAGGGAGCCGGTTTTTATCTGGACGCCACTGAAGATCCATGGAACAAAAATTTCAACATGGAAACTTATATCATAGGTGAGTTAAATGATTTGTTATTTAAAAAATTTAATCTGAATAAGTTAAAACAGGGTATTACGGGTCATTCAATGGGTGGGTTAGGAGCCTTGAATTTGGCATTAAAAAACCCACAAATATTTAAATCAGCCTCAGCTTTTTCACCAATTACAAACCCAACTCAAAGTGAGTGGGGTCAAAAGCAATTTTCATCCTATTTAGGAACGAATCAAAAGATTTGGACTGACTATGATCCGTCATTATTATTGAAAAAACTTGGATTTAATACACAGATATTGGTTGACCAAGGTAAGGCTGATAACTTTATTGAATTACTAATGCCAAAAAGTTTATCAGATCAAATGGAAGGAAATATCAATTTGGGTAAATTTAGATATCACGATGGGTACGATCACAGTTATTTTTTTGTATCAACTTTTATTAAGGAACATATAATTCACCATACTAATATTTTGTCTGCTTAGTAAGTTATTAGTCGGATAGCTTTTCTATTTTGCCGCCTGATTTTTCCCAGTTAGTGAATCCACCCTCAATGTGGCTAACGTTTGAAAGTCCCATGTCTTTTGCGGTTTTTGTTGCAAGCGCTGATCGCCATGCGCTTGCGCAGTAAAAGACAAAATACTTATTTTGCGCGAATATTTCTTTATGGTATGGACTTTCAGGGTCGATCCAAAACTCTAACATTCCTCTTGGGCATGAAAACGAACCTGGGATTTTTCCACTTCGTTGAATTTCACGAAAATCTCTAAGGTCAATAAATTCGTAATGGTTATTATTATGGAGTTTTATGGCCTCATCAATTGAAATTGTTGTGATTTCGCTGTTGGCTTCTTTTAATAACTTTTTGTATCCTTTAGTAATAACTGATCCCATGCTTCCTTCCACTTAAAGTTTTATATGCTTTGTCGTCTAACGTTTCCTGTCACTGATCCCTTGAGTGCGTCATTCTCATATTCTACCTCATTAAGGTGCGCTAAAACTAAGTCACTAATTGAAATAAATTCAACAATAATGTCATTTTCTGTAACAGGCATATGCCTAAAACGACCTTCATTCATTCGCTCAATAACACTTTTTAAAGTATCAAAGCGACCACAACAGCTTACAGCCGTTGTCATTACGTCTTCTACTAATGAGTTTAATCCAGAACTGCCTTTTGCCGAAATCTCTTTAATAATGTCTCTTTCAGATAGAATACCGAGTATTGTTCCGTTTTCATTCGTTACCGGCAAAGCACCAATTTTGTTCTTAGCCAAAAGTTTTGAAGACTCAGAGAGCGACGCACTTGGCAATACTCTTACTATCTGTCTTTTTTTCATTTTTGAAATTATGTGATCAATTACCATTAAAGGTCCCCATGGTTAATCATTAATTACATGTCTTTTATTCTATTTTTGTAGATATGCAACCCGACTAACTGTTAAATATTTTAATTATACGGAATTATTTTTTTCTGGGCCTTTTCCACTGAATAATGATGCTATTGATGGCTGACGAATTATCAAGCAAGAAATCGCCAAGAGGAGTACCGCCGCAGATTCATAAATGAGATTTTGAGGATCGGATCCTTTTCCTTGCAATATGATCATTCTACTGAGTGCAGTTATTGCAATAAACAGTGGTAACGTTATTGGTATTCTATTGCTTTTATAAAAGACACCGACCATACCTAAAACTTCAGTGTATATGAATAATAAGAGTAAGTCCGCTAATTGGACTCTTCGGGTTTCTATTAAAGTTAGGATTTCTTGAAAAGTAGCAAAGATAGTAGCGATTGCTATTATTGCCAAGAGAACCTTTTCGATTATTTTAATAATATTGTCCATAAGCCACCCTGAAAATCAATTGAAATATATGACTAAGAGTTAGGTCAAATCGTGCCCTCGTCAATAGAGCATGTATTTATTAGAAACAAGCGTTAGCTTGTAATAATTTTAGAAAAGAACGATATCAATTATGATATTGTATTTAATGTAAATTATTAGACGGGTAAAAGCATATTTTCTTTTGAAATGGCCGGCAAAAAATTTAACAACTATGGTAAACGGATCTCTTCCCTTGTTTATTTATTTCGATTCTATTAATTAACTTTTACTTTGTAAAATATTGATATAAAACGCCGTGATGGATAAATATAATTTATGAGTAGGATCTATGCTAAAGTTAGAAAATAAATTTTTAGCTTTTATTATTGCTGCTGTGACCAGTTTTTATTCCACTGGAATTGCAGCCCAATCTAAAGTGACGATTGCCTTTCAGATTCCATTAGAACATCATCTAGCTCAAAACATTCTTTTTTTTAAAGAAGAACTGGAAACCATGTCTAACGCCACTATTTCAGTGCAAATCAATGATTATGAATCGTATTTAAAAGATCGTAAGGATTTGAAAAAGCTGGATTCTGAACAACAATATTTTATGGCAAAAGACATGTTAGAAGCGATACAATCCAGAAAAATTGATATCGGATTGATATCATTAGCTCGTGTTTCTAAACTAATTCCTTTAGCGGATATATTTAATCAACCTTTTCTGATAGATAATGAAACGAAATTATCGGATATGGTGAGTAAAGATTCTTTTGTTAGACGCTCAATAGAAGGGTCCCTCCAAGAATTAGGACTCAAAACCTTGTGGTGGCAACCCTACGGTAGTGTGATTTTCGTATCAAAAGGCTCGTCTATAAAAACTCCTGAACAGATGAAAGATAAAAAAGTACGAGTTTTTGGGAAGACTCTTGGAAACCTGGTTTTAGCTGCTGGAGGGACGCCATTAGCCATCCCTAATTCTCTTCAATATTTTGCTTATAAGCACCAAAAGGTTGATATCGGTATGACTACCATAGCAGATGTTCGGAAAAAGAAAATCTGGGAAGTAATGGATACCATTTCACTTACAAACAATGCCAATATGCAATTTTTATTAGTTACTAATAACAGATGGTGGAATTCGTTAACGACGAATACGCGGCGTTTGATTTCTCAAGCGGCTTCTTCAGCTGAAGAAAAATCGGTGAAAATGCTCAAAAGTATCGAAGTAGCTTCATTTAATGAGGCTATTCAAAATGGTATGAGAATAGTTGTTCTTTCTAATGACGATCGAGATTATTGGAGAGAAAAATCGGGCCCGATTTATGAGAACTTTTTGGAGAATACAGGCTCTAATGGCCAGGTAGCTTTTGACGCGACAAGCACCGATTAGAACTTTCGGCTTGGCATTGTCTATTTTTTTAAAATATTGTTTAGGAATATTACTGGTATTAAGCCAAATAATATGATTATGAGCGCTGGTAAGGCGGCTTTTGCCATAAGTTCGTCGTGAGCAAATTGGTAAGTGTGGGTTGCTAAAGTTTCAAAATTAAATGGCCTAAGAAGCAACGTCATCGGCAATTCTTTCGTAATATCTACAAAGGCTAAGAGCCCTCCAGCAATTATTGATTTTTTAATGAGTGGAATTGAAACATGAGTGATTGTGTTAGAAAATGAGGTGCTCAATGTTCGGCTTGCCCAGTTGAGGTTAGCAGAAATTTTACTTAAGCCAGATAGATTTGCACTATAACCAACGGCTAAGAATCTAACTAAATACGCAAAGAGTAAAACTGAAAGTGTTCCACTAACAAAAATTGGTTTAGTAGAGAGGTATGAAAAGAAGTAATTATTATTCAAAGACCTATCCACAACTCCTGCCATTATCAAAACACCAATTGCTAACATTGTTCCAGGAAATGCATATCCCATAGTTGAAAGGTTGACAAAACTTTGTAATTTTTTGTTACCCTTGGCAGCAGTGGTGCATGCAAGAAAAGTTGCTATTGAGACTATTATAATGGATCCAAGTGATGCCACTAACATCGTATTTAGTAAAATTGGAATAATAGTGGTCAAATCTTTAAAATTAAAAAATTGGTTAATATTTGATATAAGGATTGAGATTGGAATAAAAAAACCGCATAATACGGGGATCGAGCATAATAGTATTAGTCCTAACCTTTTAGCCATAGAAATCTCTTTGGTATAAAGTCGACTTTGATGCCTGCTAGTATCATGAAACCGTTTTTCTGACCGGGATCGAGTTTCAACCAATAGCAAAAGAATTATAAATAAAAACGTAAAGATGGCGATTTGGGAGGCAGCAGTAATATTATTCATTCCAATCCATACATTAAAAATTCCAAGAGTTAAGGTCTCTAGAGAGAAATATTCTACAGTTCCAAAATCAGATACAACCTCCATACATACAAGTGCGGAACTAGCTGCTATGGCGGGTCTTGCTATAGGTAAACTTACATTCCAGAACTTACTTCGTCCATAAATACTGCTAACTTCTAACAAACTTGTTGGAGTTAGTGAGAAGGCTGTTCTAACCAAGAGGTAAATATATGGATAAAGAACGGAGGCTAAAACAAAAATTGCACCTGCAACAGACCTTATTTCTGGAAAATAGTACTCGCTAGCATTTGACCAACCCATAACGTTTCTGAGTATACCTTGAATGGGTCCAGCATATTCAAAGAAATCTGTGTAAGCATAGGCTACTAGATAACCAGGGCAGGCGGCTGGAAGTATTAATATTAAATCAACATATTTTTTTAGAGGAAAGTCATAGTTGGTAACAATCCAGGCGGTTGTAATGCCAAAGAGTAAAGCTAAGGCTAAAACGCCAACCATCAATGTGAGGGTCGTGGTAACATATTTGAACATTACATGTTCAACTAGATGTTTCCACAATCCTTGGCTATCACCAAAACTTAAGACGATAAGTGAAGCAATTGGCCAAAGTAATAATAATGAAATAATTACGGTGGTTAGGTTCCAAACATTGGTTCTAAAATAGTTTAATACCACAATTTTACCAACCCACCACATCAATAATTTTTTGAGCGTCTAGCGAGAATTCAGCAATCCTCTGAATCGGAAGTTTGTCTTCTCTAAAAGTACCCCAATCTTGCAAGATTTTTGTCGGCTTTACTTTTGGGTTAACAGGATATTCAAAATTTATTGTACCATAAAGTTTTTGTGATGCTTCTTCTGAAAGAAACTCTAGTAGTTTAACGGCGTTTTTCTTATTTTTCGAATATTTAGCTATTCCACCACCAGATATATTTATATGGGCGCCTCTGTCATCCTTGTCTTGGTTTGGAAAAATCAAAGAAAGTTCCTCAGCCCATTTGCGCTGTTTAGGATCGTCTGAGTATTTTAATTTTCCATAATAATAGTTATTAATTATTGCAATGTCGCATTGACCCTCATAGATTGCCTTTACTTGAGCACGATCGTTACCTTGCGGACGCCTGGCTAAGTTTTTAACTAATCCTTTAGCCCATTTAGTTGCTTCATCAATACCCTTAGCTGCTATCATCGAGGCCATTAAGGCTCTATTGTAAACGTGGCTTCCAGGCCTCGTGCAAATTTTGTTTTTCCAAATTGGATTTGCGAGGTCTTCAATTCGGGAAATTGATGCGGGCTTTATTCTACTTTTTGAAACAACGATTATCCGAGATCTTTTAGATAATCCAACCCATGTTTTATCTGAACTCCTTAGGTGAGAGGGAATATTTTTGTATAGTTTATCAGAATTAATTTCAGCTAGTAGCTTTAAATCAGCATATACTTGAAGACGTCCAATATCGACGGTTAGAATTACATCGGCGGGTGTATTTTGTCCTTCTGCTTTAAGTCTCTGTGCTAGCCCTTTTGTGGAGTAAACAACATTTGTTTTAATACCAGTTTTTTTTGTAAAAGCTTCTAAAAATGGATTTATGAGAAAGGGTTGTCGGTGAGAATAAATGTTTAACTCACTGGCAATTGTGCGTACGGGTAAAATTAAGAAAAACACCATACAGAAGACAACGCAAAAGTTATATTTGTTATTTATAATTTTAAAATCTTGAGCAACCATCTTCATATCCTAACTATTTTTAAAAATCATAAGCAAAGCTGCATTTTTAATTCTTGACAAAAACACTCAGTAATATTCTTGATAATTTTAGTCAACATTTTTGTTTAAATAATCTTTTATGTCTAAGCATTAAAATCTTTACGAATTATTTTTGTTAGATATAAGGCAAAAGGAATTTGTTGTTTAAATCATTGTTGAGTGGAAAATGCTAAAAATATCTATTATTGGTCTCGGATTGATGGGGAAGCAGCATTTAAAAGCTATTAATGAGCATCCAAATTGTAAAATGGCTTCTATTATTGATCATAGTGATGAAGCTAAAGAGGTAGCAACTAGTGAAGGTTGTCCGTTTTATCAAAATTTAACTGAGGCAATTGTAAAAAGTAAACCTGATGGTTTAATCATAGCGACTCCTAATGCGCGTCACTTTGAAGATAGCGTTTTGGGATTGAAGGCTGGTATTCCTATTTTGATTGAGAAACCAATCTCAGATTCTTTAATGGATGCTGAGAAGTTAATTGAATTAGGAAAGAAAATGAACGTACCAATTCTAACAGGTTACCATAGGCGGCATAATCCAATTAATTTTGATATAAAAAAGAAATTACTGGATGGTTTTATAGGTGACATAGTTGCAATGCACGGAATGTTTTGGCTTTACAAGCCTGATGATTATTTTGATCAAGCCTGGCGAAAGATTGAGGGTGCTGGACCGATTTACATAAATTTAAGTCATGACATTGACTTAATGCGTCATTTTTTGGGTGAGATAGAAAGTGTTCAGGCAGTTGCTAGTAATAAAACAAGAGGTTTTGATGTAGAAGACACTTCCGTGGCAATATTAAACTTCCAGTCGGGCGTAATTGGTTCAATTTCAATATCTGATACAATAGTAAGCCCATGGAGCTATGAGCTTACTTCAAATGAAAACCCAGCTTATCATCATACTACCGCTAACTGCTATTGGATAGGTGGAACGGATGGATCTATTGAATTGCCAAATGGGACTATTTGGTCTCATGAGGGACATAAAAGTTGGTGGGAACCCATTTCAAGCACAACAACTTTACATAAAAAAGCTAATCCCATTTTTAATCAAATTGATAATTTTATAAACGTAATTAGAGGAGAAGATAAACCTTTGGTTTCAGGATTAGAAGGTTTGAAAACAAGTGCTGTAATAGATGCCATTAAATTAGCAACTCAGACACGAATGGTAGAAAAACCAAAATTTTAAAAGAATATTAATGTTTGGAAATCATTTTAGCTAAATTAACCCATAAGCATGATCCTAGAGTTAATATTTCATCATTAAAATCAAACTTTGGAGAATGCAAGGGTTCGGCATTGGGGCCGTTAGATCCATTTCCTATCAAAACAAAACAACCAGGTACCTGACTAGCCAGGAATGAAAAATCTTCAGAAAAGAGCATAGGAGCGCAATTAGACTCAATATTTTTCTTCCCAAAGGTGTCTATCACACATTTTGTTAAATTTTGAGTTGGAGCCTTGGAATTATATGTAATTGGAACATTTGTTTCAAATTTAACTACGCAGGAGGCATCACTTGCTGCTGTAATACTTTGACAGATTCTTCGTAGTTCGCTTTCTATGATTGCTTTTGTATCGTCGTCAAGGCATCGGGTGTCACCTTTTAGAACTACTTTTGATGCTAAAATATTTTTTTTACCATTTGTAATGAATTCTGTAATGGATAAGACGGCTTTCTTCCGTGGGTCAATTTTTCTTGAAACAATAGTTTGAAGTGAATTCACAATCTGTGATGCTATTTGTATCGCGTCTCCTCCCATATTGGGTAGTGCGGAGTGTCCTCCCTTGGATATTACTTCTATTTCAAATGAATTTTCGCTTGCAGTTATAGTATTTTCTCGGGTTGCAAAGTATCCAACGGGCATGCCAGGCATATTATGAAGTGCGTATACTTCAGAAACAGAAAATTTTTTAAATAAATTGTCTTCAATCATTGCTTTGGCACCACCTCCATTTTCCTCGTCTGGTTGAAAAATGAATAGAATGTTTCCATCAAAAGATTTATCTTGTGATAAATATTTTGCTGCTCCAAGCAAAGTAGCTGTATGACCATCATGTCCACATGCATGCATAGTTCCGTTTCTTTGAGATTGGTAAGATAGTGATGTCTTTTCTTCGATTGGAAGAGCGTCAATATCAGCTCTAATCGCTATAAGTTTTTTTGCTTTATTTCGTTCTAAATGGCCTACTACACCCGTTTTCCCAAATTTTTCATATACTTTTAAACCAAAGCTTCTTAACAATTCTGCGATTAATTTCGAGGTTCTGACTTCTTGAAAACCGAGTTCTGGATATTTATGAAATTCGTGCCGCCAAGCGATCATTTCTTTTTTTAAGCTTTCAGTTTGTAACTTCATTTGCTAGTTATCCCTTAGGTAAGCTCTTAATATCGTAAATTGTGCCCCGTTCAAAAAACTTTACTGTGGAAGGAAATCCGAATGCAAGACAATTTTGCAGTCTACCCGAGTCTTAAAAATATGTCAGTTATTGTTACTGGTGGTGCTGCTGGTATTGGCGAACAGATTGTACGAGCGTTCGTTGATCAAGGCGCAAAAGTAGGATTTCTTGATTTTGATCGAGATGCCAGTGAAAAGCTTTATAATGATCTAAACCACAGGCTCGATTTTGAAATATGTGATCTTACACAAACAGATGAATTAAAAATAGCCTTCGCAGCTTTAAAAAGTAAAATTGGACCGCCCGGAGTGTTAGTTAATAATGCGGCTCGTGACGATCGGCACAAATGGGAAGACGTGACCTCTGAATATTTTGATCAAAGAATTGCCACAAACCTCAAACATCAGTTTTTTTCTATTCAGGCAGTTGCAGCCGACATGATTAAACGGGGTGGAGGTTCAATTGTTAACCTAGGTTCAAATTCATGGTGGGAAGCAGGTGGAGGATTTCCTGTTTATGCAACGTCTAAAGCAGCCATTCATGGGTTGACCAGAACCATGGCCCGTGACCTTGGACCTCATCGCATTAGAGTTAACACGGTTGTTCCAGGTTGGATAATGACTGATCGACAAAAAGAACTTTGGGTTACAGAGGAAAGTTTGCGGAAACATAGAGAGAGACAATGCCTTCCAGATTTAATAAGTCCAGTTCATGTGGCTAGAATGGTTCTGTTTCTTGCCTCAGAAGATAGTTCAATGTGTACAGCAAACAACTATATGGTAGAGGCAGGCTCAATTTAACTAAGAGTAGATTGCCTCTAAGGCAGTTCTAAGATGTTTAACTGTCCTTTCTACATTGTGAAGTTTATCCAAGCCAAAAAGACCTATTCTAAAAGTCATAAAGTGCTCTCCTTCATCACACTCAAGCGGCACACCAGCTGCAATTTGCAGCCCTTGCTCCATAAATGATTTTCCACTTTTTATATCTGGATTATCAGTATAACTGACAACAACACTTGGGGCCTGAAAGCCCTCTGCTGCAACGCTTTTAAATCCTTTTTCTTCTAAGAGAGTTCTTACTCTTTGCCCTAAATCAATTTGCTCTTGGCGAGTTTTTTCAAATCCATATTGCTCTGTTTCGACCAGTGTATCTCTAAATTTTGCTAAAGAATCAGTTGGCATTGTTGAATGATAGGCATGGCTTCCATTTTCGTAGGCTTCCATGATCTGCAACCATTTCAAAAGATCACAGACGTAGCTTGAGCTTTGAGTCTTTCTTATTCTTTCACTGGCAGTTTTGCTAAGCATTACCAAGCCGCTACAAGGAGAAGATGACCAGCCTTTTTGTGGTGCGCTTAATAAGACATCAACGCCTGTTTTCTTCATATCAACCCAGAGAGCTCCAGATGCAACGCAATCTAATACAAAAAGACCACCAACTGAATGTGTGGCCGCGGATACTTCTTGAATGTAATTGTCGGGTATTAGCATACCAGCGGATGTTTCGACATGAGGTGAGAATACCACGTCCGGCTTCATAGTTTCTATTTGCTTTACCACATCTTTAATGTTCGCTGGAGAAAAGGCGGCATCGCGATTTTTTTGATCTCGTTTCGCTTTCATTACTTTAGTCTCTGCCGCAATTCTACCTTGGTCTAAAATTTGGCTCCAACGATAACTGAACCAACCGTTTCGTATCACAAGACATTTTTTGTTGTCAGCAAATTGTCTCGCAATTGCTTCCATACCAAAAGTTCCACCTCCTGGGATAACAATCACGCTGGTTGCATTATAAGCACTTTTTAAACCACTCGATATGTCAGTCATTACTGTTTGAAATGATTTTGACATATGATTTAACGATCTGTCCGTAAAAACAACTGAATATTCTAGTAGGCCTTCAGGATCTATGTTTGGTAGTAATGCGCCCAATTCTTTTCTCCATAAATAAACTTGTTTTGAGTAAAATAACCTTTTTTTTTACTTTGTCACTACAGGAAGACAATTATTTTTATTTTGATATTCAATTACTGAATTTAAATTCACTTTATAAAGTTTCAACTTATATAAAGTTTTAACTTAGTTAGATGTGTTTTTGATCTTGGCTAAGACTTGGTTCCCTGTCGGTGCTTCATAGTAATCTAACCCTGCGTAACTGGTCCGAGAAAAGGAAATCATGTCTAGACCGAATGCCCCTGGCCCAAGCACCATAAAGATCTACTATTATGTTAAGTTAGAACTTGAAATCTGGTATTCATGATGGCCACGACGCCGTTACCGATTGTATGAATGATTAGTTTTTAGTTATGGTATACCAATCTTTTTTATTGTTGGGTTTATTTTTTTCGTGAAACGAAATTAGTTCAAAAAGAGTACGGTTTGGGGATTGTAAATTTTTAGCAAAGCTTTATATATCAGGCGTATAATTCCAATTTTAATTAGTAGAAGAAGGATAAGTTTGCCATGGAAGCAATATCTAGAAATTGGGCTAATTTTGTAATTAATAACCGTGTATTAGTCCTGATTATAACACTTTTAGCCATGATAATTTCAGTTGGAACAATAGTAACTAATCCGCCACCTTACAATAACTCAAGTGAGATTTGGTTCTTGGAGGGCGATCCTGATTTGCAAGCTTTTTACGAGATGCAGGAGAAGTTCGGTGATTCGGAGTATATGGCAGTAGGTATTGCTGCGCGACCAGAAGATAAGGACGTTTTTGAACCTGAAACTATTAAAATGATAGCGATGATTACCGAAATGCTAGAGGATCATGAGATTGTAACTCAAGTAAGAAGTCTTTCAAAATATCAATATACGCACAATGATAACGATATGATGACCACAGATGATTTATTTGAAGACATAGATGTAATCGATGAAAATCCTCAGATAATGGATGATGCTCGCCAAATTATTTTAGGTGAGAGACTTGCTCTCGATAACGTCGTTTCCTCTGATTTAAAGCATACGCGAATCGTTGCACGAACGGAGTATATTGCGGGAGAAAATGAACATAAAGTAAAAGTTGTCACGGATTTGATGAACTTTCTTGAAGATAAAGGTTACAAAAACCAAGGTTACGAACTCCATCTCGCGGGTGTTCAGGTGTTTGGTGAACGTTTTGAAACTTTAAGTAAGAAAGATCAGGCCTGGATCAACCCAACTATGTCTTTAATTATGATATTTATTTTGTTTTTCACCTTTAGATCGATAGGTGGAATGTTGTTTCCATGGATTGTGATAGGTTCTTGCATTGCAATAACAACTGGTATTCAGGCTGCGTTCGGTTTCGCTTTCACAGCTATGACAACAGCTTTGGCGCCAACTCTTATGATTATTGGAATGGGTGTTAGTGTTCATGTAATGAATGAGTTTTATAATCTAAGATCGAAGGATATTTCGGTTAGAGATGCGGCTATAAAAACTATAGAAAATTTATTACAGCCAATATTTTTTACTGCACTAACTACATCAATAGGGTTTGCTGCTTTAGCTGTAACTGAGCTTGTGCCAGTTCGTGAATATGCGGCCCTCGCTTCAAGTGCTTCACTTATAATTTTTATTTTTTCAATGACGGCTTTACCGGCCGTACTAAGTTATTCAAAGAAAATTTCAAAACGAACTCAAAAGGCATATCAAAGTGATTGGGCTACAAAGCTAACCAATGCTATCCCAAAATTCACTTATAAAAATAGAAAATTAATAGGCATTGTCAGTTTAATAGTGTTTGTATTCAGTATCTTTACTGTGGCAAATATTCGAGTAGATTCTAATGTTGTGCGTTATTTTAAGCAGGACTCGTGGATCTCCAAGGATATGCAATATTTTGATGATACCTTTAAGGGAATAGCCAATATAGAATACATACTAGATTCTGGTTCTGAGGGAGGCGCAAAGGATCCCGTCTTTCTTAAAAAGGTGGAGACTTTTGAAACTTATCTTGAAGAGTTAACGGAGTCCGAAAAGGCAACAACACTTCTCGATTTTTTAAAACAGATCAGACAGGCATTTACTGGAGATAATGAAGAATATTATTTATTGCCAGAAAATTCAGATATGTCGGCTCAACTATTATTAATGTATGAAAATACAGGTCCAGAGGAAGATTTGTCTGATTTAAAAGACTTTGACAATAGGTATGTCCGACTAACTTTACCAATTGTTAACATGACGAGTAATGTGATGCTTAAGTTCATGAATAAGACAGACAAGTATGTTCAGGAGAATTTTGGTGAAATGAATGCGAAACTGACAGGTCCCACAGTTATGTTTGCTGCGCAAGAAAAATATGTCAATGAAGGTTTACCCAAGTCCTTTGCGCTTGCGTTAACTCTAATTGGTCTAAGTTTCTTTATACTTTTTAGATCAGCAAAGTATGGTGTGCTTGCATTAATACCAAGCGTAGTTCCTATTATAATGGCTGGTGGAGTTGCAACTTTGATCGGTATTGATTTAGATTTAGGAACCTTAATCGTTGGTGCAATGACTATGGGAATAGCCGTTGATGATGCAATCCATGTTGTTAGTCGTTATGTGATTGCACGGAGAAGGGGTTTAGGCACCGATAATGCTGTTAGAGAGGCGATGAACGAAGCAGGCCGTGCAGTCATATTCACGTCAATTATACTAGTAATTGGATTTGGGACGATGTTATTTGCATCGTTAACACCTTTTATTAATATAGGTCTATTTACCGCAGTGATTATGGGTCTAGCTCTCATTGGTGATTTAATTGTATTGCCTGCGCTTCTTTACATATTTGATAATGATGAGGGCGAATTAGTTGAATCTAGAGTGGCAACAACTTAAACAGTCATTGAAATGGGAGAGAGAATATGAAAATTCGTAGAATCTTAGCTGGCTTAGGGGTTTTATTCTTAAGCTCTTCAATGACACTTGGAATGACAGCTTTCGAAATTATGCAAAAAGTTGATGATCGAGAAACTGGCGAAACACAAATTTCAACTGCAACCATGACGTTGATTGATAAAAAGGACAGGAAACGAGTAAGAAAATTAAAACTTTTTTCTAAAAAATTTGAGGATGTTGATAAATCAATTTCTTTTTTTATATCCCCTACGGATGTTAAGGACACATCCTTTCTTTCATATGACTGGAATGATGAACAGAAAGAAGACGATTCTTGGTTGTATTTGCCAGCTATGCAACGAGTGAACCGAACTGCAGCAGGTGACAAATCAAATTCTTGGATGGGAAGTGATTTTACATTTAGTGATGTTGAGGGTGCAGAGGTAAACGAATATTCTTACAAAATACTATCTGAAAGTGACCCAGTTGATGGGCATGATTGCTGGAAAATAGAGGCTATACCCAAATCAAAAGAGGTAATAAAAAAAACAGGATACCTTAAAACTGTTAATTGGATCAGAAAGGATGCATTTTTGATCGTTCGAGGTATAAATTACGTAAAAAAAGGTAAAAGAGTAAAATATTATTCTACGAAAAATATCAAACAGATCAATGGTATCTGGACTATTGGAACTATTCAGATGGTGACAACTAAAAATAAAAAAGTTCAGCATTCAAGTATTTTTAGGCTAGAAGATGTGTCGTACAATAACGATGTTAGTGACCAAATGTTTGAGGTTGAAACGATGCAAAGAGGTTTTTAAAAAATGCTTATTGTCAGAGTGCTTCTTTGCTTGGGAACACTAGCAAATTTTATAACTTTCTCAATTGGGCAGGAGATTAGTGATTCGGATGAGGAAGTATTTTTTGATATAGATATTAGTTTGGACGAAAATGCATTTTTTGATATAGATAGTGGTGCTAATGTGGATAACTTCTTCACGGGTGACCAAGAACTAGAAGAGGAGAGCAGTGCAAATTCACCATACGCAATTACTGGATCGTTTAGACAAAATTTTACATATGGAATTGCCATTCCGAACGAGTTTTTTTCTCGTCAAAAAAAAGGAATGGAGAAAATAAATTCGGAGCTTTTTCTTCAAGTTCAGGGGCGACCGTCAAATAATACAAAAATTAAAATTAATGGCTTGGTAGATTATGATTGGGGAAGTTGGGAAAATGATGCTTATTCCTTAGGCGGATCTGAAGTTAATTTTGAATTGAAGGACTTTTTTATCGATGTAACCTCGGATTCTGGATTGTGGATCCGGTTGGGAAATCAAATAGTAGCTCGAGGAGAGATTGAATCCGTAAAAATTTCGGATATCGTTAATCCAATTGATATATCTTCTCCAGGACAAGTTGAATTTAAAGATATTCGAATTCGAGTTCCTGCATTGTTTGTTTCAACCCCGATAGGAAACGCGACTACCGAAATAATTGTAACAAATGATGCTGGTTCTGATAAGCTTGGTACAACACAATCTGGCAGTGCGTTTGATTACTCTATACTTACCGACCAGATTGGAATTATCCTTCCTGAAGGAGTTAGCATATTAAGCGAAGACAAAGAACCTAGCAAAAGTTGGGAAACTGTTGCTAGAGTGAATTACAAATTAAATGGTGGAGATATATCATTTATTGGTGGCGAGATTAATTGGAATCAAAATAGTCTTCATGCTGTTAAAGAGAGTATACCTCTAATTTTTGAATATCAATTCGATCGCGTTAAAGTAGCTGGCATAAGTGGAAATTTAGTGCGGGGCGATTATCTCTTAAAGTATGAAGCAGCATTAAATGATGGACGAAAATTTCAAAGTACTGATCCGCTTACTCCATGGATTGACGGTCGAGAAGTTGTTACTGGGGCCGGGTTAGAATATAATGGTCTAGGTGACATAGTTTTAAGTGTTGAGGTTAATAATTCAAATATACTCGATTATTCAAATCAAATATCACGTGATGAAAACACCACGGGATTTATTCTTCAAGCGCGGTGGAGTGGTTTTAATGATCTTCTTAGCCTTTACGGTTCTTTTAACCAGCTTTCTGGTGATCAAAGCACGATTAGTACAGTTTTCGTTGAATATGATTTAACAGATGATTTGAAGCTTGATGGACGATTAATTTTGTATGATGCTAGCTCGCAATCTGATTTGTTTTATACTTTTAAAGATCAGGATGTCTTGAAGGCTTCAATAAAATATAGTTTCTAATTGTGATGATGACGAGAATGTTGGTACTTTAGCACCGCTAGAGTTTATAATCTTAATTAAATCTTATTATTTTAATTGAATTAGACTAATGGTTCCGACGTAATGTTTTTTATTAAGTTCTTTCTGGTTTATTAATTAAAAAAATACCGAAAATTATGAGTCCTGCTGCAATTGCGATGCTATTGCTCAGTTGTTCATTTAAAAATAACCACCCAAAAGTCATGCCAAAAATAGGCGTTAGAAAAGCAAAACTTGCTATTCCAGAAGCAGGGTAGATCGATAAGAGCCACAACCAAAAGATGAAGCCAATTGCCACTACAACAATAGATTGAAAGAGTAAGCCCAAAATATGGATAATTTCAAAGTCCCTTATTAAATCACCAAAGAAGAAACTTACGCAAATTAATAGAGGAGATGAAACTATTGTCATCCAGAGAAGTTGCATTTCGGGTTTGATGCGTGAAAAAGAACTTCCTCGCGCTAAAAGAATGATACCAGCCCATCCAATTGCGCCACCAAGTGCGCACAAATCGCCAAATAACGTGTATGTTTGGTTATGATCGTCCTTGGATAAAATGGCCCAGATAACGCCTAGAAATGCTAGTACAAGACCTATAAGCTTAGTTTTTGTCAAGCTTTCATTAGGTAATACAAAATGAGCAAGTAAGGATAGCCAAAGTGGCATTGAATAATAGATAATCGCATTTCTAATAACAGTCGTATAATCTAACGCTAAAAAAAGACATAGAAATTCTAATGCGAAAATGCTTCCAGCTAAAATACCAATTTTTATGTCAGATTTAGGAAACGTGATAGGAATTTTTCGGTATTTCATCCATGAAATTATAAATAGCGCTGCAATTAGTGAGCGTAAGCCACAAAAGAGCACAGGTTGTATTCCACTATTAACAACTTTGATAACGACATGATTTATTCCTAAAAGAACAGAAAAACCGATAAGACAAACAGCGCCAAAGGTATCAATATTTTTTTTTGCAATCAAAATTTATTATTTCGCATAAGGAAAATGTGCCTTCTTTGGATATTTAGGTGATAAGATTCGTTGGATTCACTTCAGATATTTTTGCAAGACCTATTTGTGCCAAGGTGACTTGAATTTCTTTTGAAATATAATTTATAATTGTTTTTAAGCCCCGTTCACCATCAGCTCCCAATGCATACAATATCGGGCGACCGAGCATTACAAAATCTGCACCTGAAGCGTAAGCCTTAACTACATCTTCTCCATTTCGAACACCAGTATCAAATAATAGAGGATAATTTTTGCCGACAGCCTTTCTAATTTTAGGTAATTGTATAATTGGAGCTGGAAGACTGTCAAGTTGTCGGGCACCATGTCCAGAGACATAAATCGCATCAATACCCAATTCTTTAATTTTTTTTGCATCCTTTGGATCAAGTACGCCTTTAACTATAAGGTTTCCCTTCCAGCTATCTCGCAACTTTTTTAGAAAGTCCCAGTCAGCGCCAGCTCGAGGTCTATCTCTTCTAAAGGGAGGCAAGTTTTTAAAATTGGCAGGTGCTGGCGAGCCACCTGACATAAGCATTGAAATTGACCAGGATGGGTGTATAGCACAATCTATGAATTGAGAAATTGAAGGCCACCACGGAACTTTAAAGTTTTGTCTTAGTTCTCTTGGTCTACGGCCTAAATCAGGAACATCAACGGTAAGTATTAATGTCTCATAACCGGCTTTAGAGGCTCTTTCAGCCATATTGAAACCTGCTTTAAGGTCATCATAAACGTATAGTTGAAACCAACCGTTCCCATCCGTTAGCTTTATTGTATCTTCCATGGCGGTCGATGCCATAGTCGAAAAACAAACAGGTGTATTAAAGTAAGCACCTGCTTTTGCAATTATTTTATCCGCGCTAGGATGACTTAAGTTACACATTCCCATAGGCGCTATACCAAAAGGTATATCAGTTTTATGCCCTAATATTGTATGATTAATTTCTCGATTAGCACCTCTTGCTAAAACTTTTGGCGCAAGTCTAATTTCTTTTATAGCTTGTCGACCAAGGAATTCCCCATATTCAGTCAAAGCTGCCCCGTCAAAGTAGTCAAAAGCCATTTTTGGGAGACGTTTTTTTGCTATTTTTCTTGCATCGTCAGAGGTTTGTAGGTTTAGTTTCGAGAATTTACTCATTTAAAATACCTTATCTAAATTGTCTTCTTAAGTAATGGTCACTTGCAAAATATCTATTAATAAAACTACTATATAGTTATCCAGGGCTGAGCAATTCTATTTGTTAAAATTATTGAAAATATCTAGTTTAGTGATCGCTTTTCTTCTAGTTGTTAAGATCAGACGATTGAATTCTTATTGTTAGTAATGTTATTAGTTTAGAGTAATTAAAAAGGGGATTTTTATGGCGCTAACATATTTAAAGCGAGCACTAAAGACTGGAGAACAATCCTTGTCTGATGTTCGTGAATTGGTACAAGAAATCTTGACTGATATTGAAAATGGTGGTGATCAGAAAGCGCTGGATTATGCAAGAAAGTTTGATAACTATGACGGAAAAATAATCCTTACAGCAGAAGATATTGATAGGGCATCAGAAAAGATTCCTAAAAGGATTAAAGATGACATTCAGTTTGCATATGAAAATGTTAAAAGGTTCGCCGAAGCACAAAAAAAGACACTTCATGATTTTGATATAGAAGTTGTTCCAGAATTTAAGACAGGTCAGAAGTATATACCATGTAATTCTGTTGGCTGTTATATTCCTGGTGGAAGGTATAGCCACGTTGCATCAGCTATTATGACCGTTACTACTGCGAAAGTTGCTGGTTGCAATCATATTTCTGCCTGTTCTCCGCCACGACCAGGCATAGGTATTAACCCAGCTATAATTTATACAGCCAATTTGTGTGGGGCTAGTACCATTTTATCAATGGGTGGAGTTCAAGCTATTTCTGCAATGACTTACGGTTTGTTTGGTCTACCAAAAGCAGATATTCTTGTAGGCCCTGGTAATCAATATGTAGCTGAGGCAAAAAGATTATTATTTGGTCGAGTCGGTTTAGATATGGTCGCAGGACCAACAGATAGTTTAATTTTAGCTGATCAAACGGCTGATCCAGAAGTTGTTGCGGTTGATCTAGTTGGGCAGGCTGAGCATGGATACAATTCTCCAGTTTGGTTGGTTACTGATAATGCAGTTCTTGCAGACAAAGTTTTAACCTTGATTCCAAAGCTAATTGCAGATTTACCTCAAGTTAATAGAGAGAATGCTGAAGCAGCTTGGCGAGATTTCGGTGAGATAATAATTTGCTCTAATCGCGAAGAGATGGCTGAAATATCTGATGAGTATGCCCCCGAGCATTTAAGCGTTCAGGCAAATGATTTGGATTGGTGGTTAAAGCGACTTAAATGTTATGGGTCACTTTTTCTTGGTGAAGAGACTACTGTTGCATATGGTGATAAAGCATCTGGAACAAACCATGTTCTTCCTACTGCTCGATCAGCTCGTTATACGGGAGGGCTATCAGTTCACAAATATATGAAGGTTGTAACCTGGCAACAAGCAACTCGAAAAGGATCTAAGGAAATAGCGCAGGCTACGGCGCGTATTAGTCGAACAGAGGGGATGGAGGGCCATGCTCGTACAGCAGACATTAGGTTAAAAAAATACTTTACAGATGAAGACTTTGATTTATCAGGAGAATAGTATGAAAATGAACACTTCAAAACTTTTCTCTTTGGAAGGAAAAGTGGCTTGTGTCACGGGAGCGAGTAACGGGTTAGGTCAACAGACAGCTTCTGCACTACTAGAAAATGGTGCAAAAGTGGTTGGGGTGGCTCGCAATGATGGTTTATTAAGATCGTGGTCAGAGGAGGCTGGTGCAAATGCTTCTTTTGTAACTTTTGATTTGACCTACAGAGAAAAAATAAAAGAGATTGTTGAAGAAATAAGTGAGCTTTTTGGACCGCCTGATATTTTAATAAATGCTGCTGGTGTAAACACGCGTGAGCATGCAAATGATATTACTCATGATAATTGGGATAAAACAATAGAGTTAAATCTTGCGGCACCATTTTTTATGGCTCAAGCGCTTGTTCCTAATATGATAAAAAATGGTTGGGGAAGAATTGTCAATATTGCTTCATTGCAGTCAAGACGAGCTTTCCCTTCAGGCTTGTCTTATGGAGCTTCAAAAGGTGGAGTAGAACAGATGACAAGAGCAATGGCCGAAGCATGGTCTTGTGATGGAATTACAGTTAATGCTTTGGCTCCTGGTTTTTTCCCGACTGAGCTAACTAAGGCAGTTTTCAACGATCCAACACTATCAAAGAAGAATGCTGATCAAACATGTATTGGTAGAAATGGGAAATTGGATGATTTAAATGGTCCCATTGTATTTTTGTGCTCTGATGCATCAGCTTACGTTACTGGGCAAATGTTGTTTGTAGACGGAGGTTTTACTGTAAAATGAAAGCATTAGTTTATGTAAAAGAAAAAACATTGTCGTATCAGATAGTTAAAGATCCCGTAGTAAAAGAGGGTGAATTATTAATAAAAGTTAAGTCAGTTGGCATTTGTGGATCGGATATGCACGCATTTCTTGGACATGATGATAGAAGACCTGCACCGTTAATACTAGGTCATGAAGCTGCAGGTGTGATCTTAGAAGGTAAAAATTCAGGAAAGAAAGTAACAGTTAACCCGCTTGTGTCTTGTGGTACGTGTCCAGCTTGTAGGAAGAATCGTAATAATATTTGTCCAAACCGTCAGCTTATTTCTATTCCTCCAAGGGAAGGAGCATTCGCAGAACTTTTAGTAATTCCAGAGAAGAATACGGTAATCGTTCCAGAGACTGTTAATATTAATCATGCGGCACTAACGGAACCATTGGCGTGTGGTTGGCATGCTGTAAAATTAGGTATTCAAAGTTTAGATATCCCTCTTTCAGACGCTAAATGTCTCGTAATAGGAGGTGGGGCGATTGGAGTTGGAGTAAATCTTGCTTTGAAAGCAAAGGGTGCGATAAATGTCGCCATGATTGAGAGGAATCCTTTAAGACTTAAGATGCTTGCTAATAACTTCGCTTCCGATACGATTGTTACTGATAACATTGATTTTAAAACGGAATTTGATTTTGTAATTGATGCAGTTGGATTTTCAAAAACACGCCAAGACGCTTCTGCACTATGTAGACCTGGAGGTATAATCGCTCATATTGGCTTGGGGGATGGAAGCGGAGGCCTCGACATAAGGCGAATGACATTACAGGAAATTACATTCATAGGTACATATACCTATACACCAGAGGATTTTAAAGAAACGGCACAGGCAATTTTTATGTCTCAAATGGGAGATTTTGGTTGGGTGGATGAAAGGTCGTTAGATCAAGGCCAGAATGCGTTTATCGATATTTTGGAAGGAAAAGTTTCAGCTTCAAAAATTGTTTTGCGACCTTAACGGTTTATTTATTCTAAGAGATTTATATCACATTATATATAATGAAAATTTGACGGTAGAATTAATAGTAGAAAAGGATTAGACTAATAAAAATTGTCATTAAAATTCTTTATTTTATTTTATCCTCTGGTTTTTTTGTTAACGTAGCTAGGGGGGAAATAGTATTAGAAATTCATCCATTAGTTCCGATTAGTTCAGTTGAGCTTAAAAGTTTAAATTCTTTTGCAAATGACGTTTCTATTCTAACTGATGGAGAAGTTAAATTTTTAATTGCTAAGATTAATCCATTGGGAAAGCTCTCTGATAAGCTTGAAAAAGTGAGTAGAGGTACTTATAACGCAGCTTTTGGGCATACACACCTCTTATCAGAAAAAGAACCGGCTGCTATTTTATTTGGAGCGCCTCCAGTCACAAACGTAATAGGTTTTGATAATACAACATTTTTTAGTTGGTTTTATAGTGCTGGAGGATCTGACCTATATGATGAAATGTGGGCTGAATCAAATCTTAATATACAAGGTTTCATCTTGCAAACATCTGGACCACGTGCCTTTGGTTGGTTTAGAAAGCCATTCTCTTCGCTTGATGAACTTAAAGGAAAGCGAATAAGGGATTCATTCGATTTTACTAACGAAATTCATAAAGAAATAGGGTTGTCTGTAGTTCCAATGAAAGCGGCTGATGTTCTTCCCGAGTTGGAAAAGAAGAAATTAGATGGTGCTTCATGGTGTTGCCCTGCTTCTGACTTAATGCTTGGTTTACATGGCTCAGTTAATAATTATTATCTCCAAGGAATTAGTAAAAACATCTTGAACGCTGACTTATATCTCAATAAAGATGTGTATGAAAAATTAAACTTACAACAGCGAAAAGCTATTGAGTTAGCAGCGGCCGCTTCGATAATAAGACATAGCTCAGCCTTAATATATGAAAATGGTAAAGCATTGAAAGAGCTCTTAGAAGATCACAATGTTATATTAAATAACACTCCAAGAGAATATTTTGAAGAATACAAAAAAGAAGCAACAGAGTTTCTATCAGAAAAAGCAAGGGTAAACGATTTTTTTGCAAAAGTTTGGCAAAGTCAGAAAGACTTCGCTATTGTAGGGCATCCATATTGGTCTGAACTTCAAGCTCCGAGCAAAGGGTTGTATGATTGAGTTAATTACAACATCAAATAAACGTAATTTAGAATAGAGAAATAAGAAAACACATTTGGTTAATATTAAAAATTAAAATTTAGAAAAGGAATTATTATGCATCTTGCTCGTTTCCCACGTGTACGCCTTGGTCATATGAATACACCGCTGGAACTTTTGCCACGTTTAACTGAAGCTTTGGATGGTCCGGAAATTTGGATTAAAAGAGATGATTGCACAGGCTTGTCAACTGGAGGAAATAAAACAAGAAAATTAGAATTTTTAATGGCGGATGCTTTGGCAAAGAATGCGGATATTGTTCTAACGCAAGGTGCAACCCAGTCAAATCATGCTAGGCAAACTGCTGCAGCTGCGGCTAAACTGGGCTTAAAGTGCCATATCCTTCTTGAGGATCGAACAGGAATGACTGATATTAGCTATAAAGAAAATGGAAATGTCTTGCTTAATAACTTACATGGGGCATCTATGGAACATCGGGGACCAGGCCTTGATATGAATGCTGAAATGGAAGATGCAGCTGAAAATTTTAGAAAAGAAGGTTTAAATGCATATACTATTCCTGGAGGGGGTTCTAATTCTATCGGTGCGCTTGGTTATGCTAATTGTGCTCAGGAATTAATTGTTCAAAGTACTGAGATGGGTCATGCAATAGACCATATTGTGCATGCAACTGGGTCAGCAGGAACACAGGCTGGTCTTATTGTTGGTCTTAAGGCTTTAAATGCCCAAATTCCACTTCTTGGAATTGGTGTAAGAGCGCAAAAAGAGAAACAGGAAGAGAACGTATATAATGTAGCTGTTGAAACCGCAAAAAAGTTGGGTTGTGATGGTATTGTAAATCGCCAGGATGTTGTAGCAAATTGCGATTATGTGGGTCCCGGTTACGGCTTTCCTGCTCAAAGTACGTTAGAGGCCATTGATATTTTTGCTCGGTTAGAGGGTATTTTATTAGATCCAGTATATTCTGGTAAAGGTGGTGCTGGACTTATTGATCTTATAAGAAAAAAGCATTTTAAAAGAGGTCAGAGGATTGTTTTTGTACATACTGGAGGCGCTATTGCTCTCGCGGGATACTTAAATAGTTTTCGGAGCTAGGTCGATGAAGTATGTTCTTGCTATAGATCAAGGTACTACATCATCTAGAGCCGTACTTTTTGATAAGAACCTCGAAGTGGCTTTTATATCCCAAGAAGAGTTCCCACAACATTTTCCAAAACCTGGTTGGGTTGAGCACAACCCTGACGATATTTGGAATTCTGTTATTTCAGTCTGTAAAAATGTAATAGAACAAGCAGGTATTACTGGAAAAGATATTTTATCTATTGGAATTTCTAATCAACGTGAGACAACACTTATTTGGAATAAGAGAACAAGTAAACCAATCCATAATGCTATAGTATGGCAAGACCGGCGAACATCAGATATCTGTAATGAATTTAAAGCTGATTACCGCGAAGAAACGATTACTAAAAAGACTGGTTTGTTGTTGGACCCATATTTTTCTGGGACCAAAGTGAAGTGGTTATTGGATCAAAATGATACAATTCATACTGCTTGTGAAAATGGAGATTACTTATTTGGAACTGTCGACAGCTTCTTAATATGGAAGTTAACTGGCGGGCGAGTGCATGTGACAGATGCAACGAATGCTTCAAGAACTATGCTCTTTGATATAGATGAAAATTGCTGGTCAAAAGAAATTTGTGACTTATTGGGCGTCCCTATGAAGATGTTACCAACTGTTTTAAATTGCGCTGATGATTTTGGGAAAACAAATCCAGAAATATTTGGCAATTCAATCCCTATAACAGGGGTCGCAGGAGATCAGCATGCAGCAACAATTGGCCAAGCGTGTTTTGAACCAGGAATGGTCAAGTCTACTTATGGTACTGGTTGTTTTGTCATGCTCAATACTGGGAAAAAACGAATTCATTCAAAAAATAGGCTTTTAAGTACAATTGCGTATCGATTAGATGGAGAAATAACCTATGCCTTGGAAGGATCAATTTTTATTGCTGGTGCTGCAGTCCAATGGCTTAGGGATGGTTTAAAAATAATTTCTAATGCGTCTGAAGCTGAAGCATTTGCGAGAACATCAGATGCTGAACAAAGTGTTTACTTTGTTCCTGCATTTACCGGTCTTGGTGCCCCACATTGGGATGCGGATGCGCGTGGAGCTATTTATGGTCTGACACGTAATTCAGGGCCATCAGAAATATGCCGGGCAACTTTGGAGAGCGTAGGTTTTCAAAGTAAAGATTTATTAGATGCGATGATTTCTGATGCGCCCGATGCAAAAACATCGATCCTTAGGGTGGATGGCGGTATGAGTAGTTCGGATTGGACGATGCAGTTCCTGGCTGACATTCTTCAGGCTCCAGTTGATCGACCAAAGATGTTAGAGACTACTGCGCTTGGTGTAGCTTGGCTGGCAGGTATGTATATTGGATTTTACCCAAGTAAACTTGAATTTGGTAGGAATTGGTTAAAAGATAAAAGGTTTGAGTCACAAATGGAAAGCGATCTAAGAGCGAAGTTAGTTGCTGGGTGGAAGCTGGTAATTAGTCGTACTTTAGCTAGATAGTTGGTTAATTAATCTTCTTCTAACTCACTATAGAGGACGTTTAAGTCAAATTGTACTTGTTTAATGAAAAAATGCATATTAATTTGTCTATCATTGATTTGTTGTGAGGAGTAATTTGAATGGCTACATACGAATGTGACAACTGTGGAATGGCTGTGAATGCATCATGTGCTAATTGTGATGTTCCTCTCGTCGATAATATTATCACTACGGATGATGGCAATAAAGTACAAGTTTCTGAATGCCCATCTTGTGAAGGTAAGATAAAATCTCCTAGTTGTTGTGGAGCAGAAATGACTTGCAATAATTGATTTTAAAATGAGCTAACAACCTCGTAATCTAGCTTGCTTAATGTTTCATATATGTGTTTTATATGCTGGGGCGATATTTCACAACAGCCACCAACAATCCTAGCACCTGATTCTATCCAGCCCATAACGTGTTGAAGATATGCTTCTGGAACTAAGTCTTGCCTTGATTTTAAGACGTCAACTGTACCTCCGATCTCCAATTCATTTATCGATGCAAATCCATTTGCATAGGCGCCAAAAAGTTTTTTATCGCTCATTAAACAATTTAATGCAACTGTTATAGACTCTGGGATAGAGCAATTTAAGAGATTAGCTTGATGATTGAACTTATTCAAATGGGCAATAGCCGTTTTTAGTGGCTCGTTAGATCTCAATCGCGAGTCGCTTTGATCTGAAATTGTTAGAGAACACCAGGTTTCCATGCTGTGAGATCTTGCCGCAATAATTGATGCTTCAGCTTCTTTAATTGAAGACATTGTCTCGCAAATAAAGAGATCAACATGCGGTGCTTGTTTATTTGAAATTACTTGGTAACGTTCAATACACTCTTCTAAGGAGGGAGCACTTTCTGGTTTGTAGCTGCCATATAGAGGAGGCAGGCACCCTGCGATTTTTACGTCAGCTATTTTGCAGTAATCTCTAGCTCGGTTTGCGACTTCGATAGCCTTTTCTTGTAATTCATCAAACATCCCTTTTGCTCCGTCCCTGTCTAATCGCTCTGGAGTTGCGGTATAGCTGTTTAACGAAATCACTCGAGCACCGGCCTTTATGAAATCAATGTGAAGATTTTCAACCAATTCAGGCTCGTTCTTCAAAACTTGAGCCGACCAGAGCGGATGGGGTGCTGATTTAGATCGTTTTATCAGTTCTTGACCCATGCCTCCATCGAGAAGTATAATTTTTTTCATATTTATTTACTTCAAATTATAATTTTTCTTCAGGAATGAGTCCCTTGGGAGCAAACCTAAGAACTAACAATAAAATTATACCCATTGTCATGTATCTCATATGAGCAACACTCTCAATAAGGTGAACCCTTACAGGATGATTATCGGCAAGTATGCCGGTAGTTGAGCTAATCAGCCATATACCTATAGGTTCTGATTCAACCCAAAAAAACCAAATTAAAAAACCGCCTAAAATAGAACCAAGGTTATTGCCTGATCCACCAACTATAACCATGACCCAAATAACAAATGTATATCTTAAGGGTGTAAAAGACATTGGAGTAAATTGTCCTTCAAGTGTAGTCATCATTGCGCCTGCGACTCCAATCATTGCTGATCCTAACACGAACACTTGAAGATGTCTTTTCGAGACGTTTTTACCCATAGCTCTAGCTGCAATCTCATTATCTCTGATTGCTCGCATCATGCGTCCCCAAGGAGATCGAAGAGCCTTTTCAGATAACCATACAAAGAAAAATAAAACTGTTAAGAATAGAGCAGAGTAGCAACACTTAACAAATATTGTGGAGAAGTCTCTGACAGGAACATTAATGAAAGTAGCTAAATTTTGAAACCAGAGTTCATTTTGTAAATTTATTTCGTAGGGAACTGGCCTTGGTATTCCATTTACATTTTTTACGCCGCGGGTGAGCCAATCTTCATTTTTAACAATATAAAGTATTATTCCCGATATTCCTAACGTTGCTATTGCAAGGTAGTCGCTACGTAATTCTAATGTGATTTTTCCAATCACCCATGCCACGCCAGCTGCAAAAACCCCGCCCACTATCCATGAAAGTAGTATGGGTAACCCGAGTCCACCTAGGTAACCTGTTTTTGCAGCTTCCGTATTTTCAATCGCTTCAATAGCTGGGCCTGTTGTTATTCTAATTAAGGCATATCCTATTATTATAATTAGTATGGTTGGAAGATAGCGGTATCGTTCCAAAGATTTTGTTTTTTTCCATACGGTGATAGCTATGAGAATTGTAGTTATTAAAATGATAAGACCTAATAAAATATTAGTACCGCCAACAGCCCAGGTTGCTTCTACCGGTGGGATTGATACAAGCACTGCAGCAAGGCCTCCAATAATTGTAAATCCCATTATTCCAGCATTGAAAAGTCCTGCATAACCCCATTGTATATTTACTCCTAAAGTCATAATTGCAGAGATAATACACATATTGAATATGGCGAGAGCAACATTCCAACTTTGTAATAAACCAACACAAACTAGGGCTAAACCCATAAAAGAAAATAAAAATACTTTTCGTTTTGTACTAATCATATTGTTTTACCACTAAATATTCCTGTTGGCTTAACCAACAGTACAATAACTAAAATGACAAATGAAACTGCAATCTTATAATCAGTAGAAAGAAATTGAATTAAGCCAGTCGGAGCAAGAGATTCGGGTAGTAAATAGCCGGCTACTTTTTTATATGCAAATGTAAAAATAAGTTCAGAAAACGCTATTACGTAACCACCTACTATTGCTCCTATTGGGTTTCCAACACCACCTAAAATAGCTGAAGCAAATACAGGAAGAACAAGGTACATATATATGAAAGGCTTATAACTTTTGTCTAAACCATAGAGAGCACCCGCAACAGTTGCAAGTATTCCCGTAATAACCCAAGTTATAATAACAACTTTTTTTGGATTAATACCAGACAATAAAGCTAAGTCCTCGTTGTCAGAGTAGGCGCGCATCGATTTACCCGTTCGTGTCCTGTTTAAGAACCAAAAAAGAAGTATCACTAAGCAGATTGTTATCCCAATTGTAATGCCTTGTGTTGTCTTAATTGCCAAGCCTTCATTTAACCCAGTGAGTTCTTTGAATTCTCGGGCTTTAAGAATAAAGCGATTACCATCATTGAATTTTCGATCATCTGGTCCAATAATAAAGCGAATTAATCCAGCTGTAAAAAAAAGAACACCTACAGAAATTATGAGATATGTTGTTGGGTCAATCTTTTTTTCTCTGTAATACTCGTAAACAAGTGAGTTGGTAGCAAGACAATATAAAATTGTTATGGTTGCTGCGAAGGGAATTGCAAGAAGAGCTGTTGGAAGAAACCCAAAGGTAAGTCCATAGGACTGAAATAACCAAGTTATTAATATTGTAGACATTGCACCGAACGACATAAGTTCGCCATGTGCAAAATTTGAGAATCTCAATACGGCATAAACCATAGTTATTCCAAGAGCGCCAAGTGCAAGTTGACTACCATAAGTTAGTCCAGGAATTATAATATAATTTGTTAAAAGTGTTAGGGAATTTAAAATATCAACCATTTACCCACCTAAAAATGCTTTTCTGACTTCTTCATTTTCTAAAAGTGCTTTTCCGGAATCAATGTATTTATTTTCTCCTTGAACCATAACGAAACCTTTATCAGCAATATTGAGGGCTTGTCGTGCATTTTGCTCCACCATTAATATTGCTACCCCCGTTTCTGCTATTTCAATTATTTTATCAAAGAGTTCGTCCATAACAATCGGAGAGACACCAGCTGTAGGTTCGTCAAGTAATAGAACCTGAGGGTTTGTCATCAAAGCTCTTCCTACGGCAACTTGCTGGCGCTGTCCCCCTGACAGTTCTCCGGCTTCCTGATGGTATTTTTCTTTAAGGACGGGAAATAAGTCATAAATTTGTGCAATAGTATCTGCTAGTTCATCACGCCTAATATATCCGCCCATTTCCAAGTTTTCTTCAACGGTCATGGTAGTAAAAACATTGTTTGATTGAGGTACGAATCCCATCCCTTTTAGCACCCGTTCTTGTGGTTCAAGTTTTGTGACATCTTCGTTATTAATTACTATTTGCCCTTGTTTTAAATTTAACATACCAAAAATAGCTTTCATTGCAGTAGATTTTCCAGCACCATTAGGACCAACTACTACGGCAATTTCACCTTGATCCACGCTGATGGTGCAATCGTTTAAAATGTTTGCATTCCCGTAACCACCAATCATATTGCTACCTATTAGAAAGCTCATTACCTTAACTTTTTATTTTTTTGACCAGTTCCAAGATAAGCTTCGATAACTGATTGATTTTCTTTAATTTCTTCAGCAGTTCCTTCCGCAAGAACAGTTCCTTCCGCCATTACTATAACAGGATCACAAAGCCTCGAAATAAATTCCATGTCATGTTCTATCATACAAAAGGTATAGCCTAGATCTCTATTAAGTCGCTGAATAGCTTCTCCAATAGTCGATAGAAGAGTTCTATTAACCCCCGCTCCTACCTCGTCCAAAAAAACAACTTTAGGCTCAACCATCATTGTTCTACCAAGTTCTAGAAGTTTTTTTTGTCCACCGGATAAATTACCTGCGAATTCATTTGCTAGTGAAGATAATTGGAGAAAATCCATGACCTCGTTAGCTTTTTTAGTAATTTCAGCCTCTTCTTTTTTAATATTTGAAGGACGAATCCAGATATCAATAAGCTTTTCTCCAGATTGATTTTCGGGCACCATCATTAAGTTTTCGCGAACTGTCAAAGATGAGAACTCGTGAGCAATTTGAAAAGTTCGCATCAAACCACGTGCGAAAAGCTCATGAGGAGGGAGATGAGTAATGTTTTCATTCTCAAGAAAAACTTTTCCGTGCGATGGAGGATAGACACCTGCAATTACGTTGAATAACGTTGTTTTTCCTGCTCCATTTGGTCCAATTAAACCTGTAATACTGCCCTCATTAATTGTCAGCGAAGCATTGCTCACAGCTTTTATTCCACCAAAATTTTTACTGAGATTTTTTACGAATATCATAGTTATGTTATCTTACGAAATGGCCCAAGTTATTATTAACATGGACCATTTTTATTTTTAACGGAATCGAACAGTTGTATTTTCACCGCCCTTAACCAGAATTTCACGGTAATTACCCGCTGATTCTCCTGGCCCAATAAGTTCTACTGCAGATGCTCCAACATAATCAATATCATAACCTGCTTTGATAAGAGCTATTCCCTCTGCAAGTTGACCTGGAAAAATTTGTACTCCGGGTGCATTCGCTACATCCATCACATGGCCTTTAAAGTCTGAGCTATTCGTAGATCCTGCCGCCTGCATTGATAACATAATTAGTGCTGCAGCGTCATAAGACTCTGGAGAAAATGGACCTGACCCATTAAAACCTGCTTCTGAGGCTAAATCGGCAAATTTACTTGCACCAGGACTGTCTGTTCCAGGAACATCACCGATTGAACCATCTAGATCTGGTCCAATATCTTTTGGAAGACTGTCGCCAATCATCCCGTCAGGTAAATAGAATGTATCAAAAGCACCGGTATCTAGTGACGCTTCAATCATTCCTTTTCCACCATCGTTAAGATAGCCAGCGACTACGAGTATATCTCCTCCGGCTTGTGCCATGGCGGCTACTTCAGCACCATAATCCCCTTTACCATCTTCGTGAGCTGCTTTTAATGTTACAGTTCCACCGGCAGCTTTAAAGTTACTATCTATGCTATCGGCCAACCCTTTTCCATAATCACTATTACTGTAAGTTAATGCAATACTTTTATATCCATTATCCATAAGGATATCAGCTACTACCTGTCCTTGTCGCGCATCCGAAGGTGCTGTTCGGAAGAATAATCCGTCATCTGGAACGGTTGACAAGGCTGGCGATGTAGCAGACGGAGATATCATTACTGTACCATTTGCAACAGCAACATTCTCTAACATCGCTGTTGTAACTCCTGAGCAGTCTCCACCAACTATTGCGTTTACTTTGTCTGCTGTTATCAACCTCTCGGCTGCTGCGGTTGCCGCGGCTGCATCAATACATGTCGAGTCGGCTCGAACAGATGAAACTTCACCAAATTCGAAGTTTCCGGCTTCATTCATTTCTGAAATTGCGAGTTCGGCGCCTGCTGCCATATCGCCCGTTAAGGCTTCAATCGGGCCGGTGAATCCTAGTATGATTCCGATATTTACTTTTGAGTGGCTTCCTGCAAAAACATTGCTCGTTAGAACAATACTTGCTGCGGTTGCTAAAAGAATTTTTTTCATAAGTTTCTCCCAAGGTTCTAATTTAAAATTCTGTTATACTATTCAGCATTTACATAGTATGTTGCAAGTTAAAGTGAATGATAACTGCAAATTAATGTCTGATTGTAGCCCATTTATTAAATTTTAAAGATTTTCTATATATTTTTGAGCTCTAAAAATGAAATTTAGAGACTTTTTAAATGTTAAAATTGCTGATTCGGATGTATCTAGGTTTATTGGGACAATGAATGACGCTAACAGGAATAGTTATTTTAAAATAGCATTCTTTTAATATTATCTTAAAGTTATTGTGAGAGTTGTGGATAAACTGATTAGAAGCTATCTTAAAAATATGTTGCCGTGTCTTATTTTATAATACCTGTAACGATGGTTGGATTTAAATTGTTGAAAATACCACATCATGTAGTAAGAGGTGCTTTGGCAGCTTCTTTGGTAATTTGTATTTGGTCAGGGTGGCTAGTTGTAAGCCGAGCAGGAACACAATCAGAACTTACAATTTTTGATTTAGCTTCAATAAGGTATGGAGTATCTGCTTTAATAACCATGCCAGCAGTAATTTATTTTAAGCCATGGCGAACTCTTAGCATTATTAGAATGGCTACCATAACTGGTTTGTTAGGACCACCTTACATTTTTTGTGTTTTTGGGGGCTTTTTTTATGCGCCAGTATCTCATGGTGGAGTGTTTTTAAATGGATCACTTCCTATTCTTACTCTTTTTATAGGAGTAGTTTTTTTTTCGCAAAGAGTTTCGGTTACTCAAGGTTTTGGTTTGATTTTAATTTTTTTGGCCTCTTTTTTATCCCTACAAGATATTGGTGCTATCGTTACGACAGAAACATGGAAAGGTGACATTCTTTTTTGTGTAAGTGCGATCTTTTTTTCTGGTTATCTTATTCTTGCTCGTCAGTGGAGTTTATCAATGATGGAAGTAGTTTTTTGTAGTTCTATTTTGAATTGTTTAATCTATCTTCCAATTTGGCTCTTTATTCTTCCGAAAGGATCCGCTGACATATTTTCGTCTGAATTTTTACTACAGATGTTTTATCAAGGCATTATGCCGAACGTTATAGGCTTGTTACTTGTGGCGTATGCTGCCAAGAATATTGGATCTGCGGCCACAGCTGCATTTTTGGCAGGGGTTCCACCACTTTCCACGATTCTTGGATTTATATTTTTAAATGAAAGTTTAGGGTTTTTAGGTTGGTTTTCAGTTGTTATAATCGTTCCGGGTATAATATTGGTGGCTATAAATAGAAAGTTTATTTAATTTATATTAAAATGAAAATACCAATATTTAATAGTAGGTGTTCGATATGAGTCTTGAGAATATAAAAGACCAAATAAGAAATGCGGAATTAACTAATAATAGGCAAAAAGGATCGGTAAATCTAATTGCTGTTTCAAAGGTTCAACCGTTAGAAAGGGTTGAAAGAGTTTTAAGTCAAGGGCATAGGATTTTTGGCGAAAATCGAGTTCAAGAAGCATATCAAAAATGGCCAGCGTGGAAAGAAAAATTTCCAACGGTTTCACTTCATTTGCTTGGACCTTTACAAACTAACAAAGTTAAGGAAGTTTTAGGTTTATTTGATGTTGTCCACAGTCTAGACCGAGACAAACTTGCCCGTATTTTTTCTGAAAATATTCAAAAATTAGGATCTTCACCGGACTTTTTTATTCAAGTTAATACTGGTGAAGAAGAGCAGAAAGCGGGAATTTTTCCAGCTATGGTTGATAAATTTGTTGAGCAATGCAAAAACACTTATGATCTGCCAATTGTTGGGTTGATGTGCATTCCTCCAATCGATGAAGAGCCATCGCTACATTTTGCGTTATTAAAAAAAATAGCCGAGCGCAATGGTCTAAATAGGTTATCGATGGGAATGAGCGCTGATTTTGTTTCTGCGATAACTTTTGGATCTACTGATGTTCGTATTGGATCCGCTATATTTGGTCGAAGACTTTGAAATAATCATATAATGTGACCGCTTTTAGATGCCTTCGTTGATAGATAAGATGCATTTTCTTTTGTAGGCTTAGTAAGTAAGTTAAGCCTTTCTTCAACCACGATACCCATATCGGACATACTCGCGATTTTTTTTGGATTATTAGTAAGAAGCCGAATTTTTTTAAAACCTAAATGTTTAATAATTTGAGCTCCTATTCTTAGATCACGCTCTTCATCTTCAAAGCCAAGCCGGTGATTCGCCTCCACAGTATCAAAACCTTGATTTTGGAGTTCATATGCACGCATTTTGTTGGCAAGACCAATCCCTCTTCCCTCTTGATTTAGATAGATCAGCATTCCAGAGCCATTTTTAGAGAGAATTTTCATAGCACCCTTCAATTGGGCCCCACAATCACATTTAAGTGATCCTATTACGTCACCCGTGAAGCAGGCACAATGAATTCTAACAAGTAGGGAGGATTCTTTTTTTGGGTTTCCGACCTCAATCGCATAATGCTCGGTGAAACTTGCACTATCTCTAAAAACATAAATGCGAGATTTAGCCATACCTTGGAGTGGCAAGTATGCAGCGCTTGCTTCGTGAAGTAATGAAGAATGTGAGCTCTTGTTGAGAATTTCTTGAGAGTCTTGCGACAAAAGTCCAGCAGACTTTAAATTTTTAAAGTCTTTTTCAAATAAGTTTACTATTAAAGCTGACGGAAGTAAGTGTGCTTTTTTACATAGGTCGATAGCCGCTCTTGACATATGAGCTTCGCCATTTCGCAGTGTTTTAAACGGCCCTTTTAATGGGTGTTGTAGGTCTAAAGCTGGATTAGCAGTTGCTAATAACCAGTTATAGGAGACATCGTTTTCTAAAGCTATTCTCGCCACGTCACCGTCGTACGGTATTGCATTAAGTGTTGCTGCTCTTCGAGCAGTTATAGCTAAGTGTGATAAATTAAAGTCAAATTTCTTTATTTCTAAAAGGGCTTCTTTTTTTAAAGTTTCTGTAGCGAAAACAAGACCAAAATTTTTGTTGTCCCTTAACAGCACTGGACGACCTAATCTAAGATCAGCGCGTAGTCGTGCCGTTTGCTCTATTGCGGAGGTGTGTATTTTCATATTAACTCTAAAGTTTATTACAGTTGTATTTAATAATAGTCTTATCAAGCTGTTGAGAGATTACAATGTGAAAAAAAAGGATAATTTTTTAAATAGTTTTGGAACAGCATAATGTCACAAAAGAAAATAAAGGTACTGTTTTTTTCAAAGATATTTGCGGTGTCGCAAGCTGTTACATCTCTTTTTACTAACGAGGTTGATTTTAGTTATAGAGAGTTAGTAAGCTTAGATGAATTAAATGAATTAAAGCAAGAAGAGCTTGAATCAATTATTATTTTAGATTTATCGGATAGCGCTATAGATTTTGATTCGATTATATATAGAAAAAAAGTTAATTTTCTATCATCATCTTTTATTTTTATATTAAATAATGAAGAAATAATAGATTCAGTTTTGGAAAAAAATTTTTCTAGTTATAAAGCTATGTCGAAACCATTTCGTATAGATGAGTTGTTTTCTGCGATTCGTGTTCTTGCAACCAAATTCAGACAATTTGACGAACCTTTAATTCTATTAAGAGGCAATTCTTTCGATCCAAGGAAAAATGAAATAAGAAAATTTAACGGTAACTTTGTTAGGTTAACTGAAAAAGAAACCGAGTTAATCAATTTTCTTCATAAAGGACAAGGAAGGACTATTTCTAAAGATATTTTGTTAAAAGGTATCTGGGGGTATAAAGAAACGATTTCGACACATACTCTTGAGACACATATTTATCGTTTGCGAAAAAAAATAGAGCTTGGTCTAGGAGAAACAGATTTAATCATGAAAAATAATAAGGGTTATTATTTAAACGTGTCATATTCTATTAAATCATAGAGAGAAAAATTGAATGAAACTTAAAATTGTTACGTGGAACATAAACTCGATAAGATTACGAGAAGATCATGTCTGCTCTTTATTAGCGAAGTACAAACCCGATATTATATGTCTTCAGGAATTAAAAGCGCCTACTGAAAGTGTTCCAATTAGTCGATTAGAAGAACTGGGTTATAAGTATAGAGTTATCCGAGGTCAAAAAAGTTATAATGGGGTTGCGATTATTTCTAGAATACCACTCTCAGATGCTGATTACTGTGACTATTGTTTGAAGGGAGACGCCCGCCATGTTTCTGCTAGACTGAGCAATGGCGTTGAAATTCAAAATTTTTATATTCCTGCTGGGGGTGATATTCCGAATAGAGAAGAGAACAAAAAATTTGCACATAAGCTTGATTTTTTGAATGAGATGAAAATCAATTTTATAAAAAAAAGATTATCAAAAACTATTTTAGTTGGTGACTTAAATATTGCACCTCTTGAACACGATGTATGGAGCCATTCGCAACTTCTTAAGGTAGTGTCTCATACGCCAATAGAAATTGAGGCTTTGCAAAAGGTTGCAGAAGCGGGAAATTTTATAGACATTACAAGAAAGAATATTCCTGATGGTTTATTATATAGTTGGTGGTCATATCGTTCTCCAAATTGGAGCATGTCAAATAGAGGTAGGCGGTTAGATCACATCTGGGCAACTAGTGATATTGCCATGAAAGCACATTCTAGTTTTATTCTTAAGGAGGCTCGATCTTGGGAAAGACCATCCGATCATGTGCCAGTTTTTGCCGAGTTTAACTTATGAACCAAGTTATTGCAGTTTGCGAAAATAATGTTGGTTTAATCACTCTGAATAATCCGCGTATTCATAATGCGATTAAGATGAATGATTTTGAATTGATGAGATCAGCATTCTTACGTTGGAAAGGTTACAAATTAGATGCAATTTTGATTACAGGAACTGGGAAAAGCTTTTGTTCTGGATTATTTCTTGATGAGTTTGATAGGAGGTCTTGGGATAAAAACCCCATTTCTCAAATCTGTGAGGATATCGAAAATTCTGACTGCCCCGTAATCTGTGCTTTAAATGGAGGAGCATATGGTGGAGCGGTTGAGATAGCTTTATCTTGTGATTTTAGAATAGCTAATTCTCAACTTTCATTAAGAGTTCCAGCTGCAAATCTGGGGATTCATTATGAACCAACTGGCTTGATCCGAGCAATCAATATTCTGGGACTTAGCATGACCAGAAGACTTTTTTTGTTGGGACAAAGTATTCATATTGAAGATATTTTGAGAACTGATTTTGTAGACTTTTGGACTGAGGAAGGTGAAACAGTCATTGAGAAAAGTAAACAAATATTAAGTTTTTTGCGTAATAACGCTCCACTTGCGGTTGCAGGAATGAGAAAAACTATTTCTGAAATTTTGAATAATTCTTTGGATTTTTACTCTGCAGAAAAACGAGTTGAGGCGTGCTTTAATTCTGTTGACCACAAAGAGGCTTTACTGGCGATAAAGGAAAAGAGGCCGCCAATATTCAAAGGATTATAATAGTTAATTTTTTGCAAGCTCTTTTTTAACCTTAGTAATTTCGCGGCCAATACTGAAAAGTTTCTTATCTATGGGTTGATTAATAATTACGTTTTCTAATATAACACGTGTCTTCTCTCCTGAATAATTTGTTATAGTCCACTCTTGCAATGCGATGGGTTTTGGTGAAAAAACAAGTTCTAATTCTCCTTGAGTTGGGTTTTTTGGATTATATAATGATACATGAAAATGAGCCTCTTTAAAAAAAATTGCCTTTAAATTAGAATTTAAATCTAGTTTTATTGCTTCATCAAGTAGAAAGCCAACTGGTGTCTGCGAGGTTAAGTAACGTTGAGGTTCTGCAGTTGATTCTTTGTCAATTACGACTAGTAGAATTCCAGATGCCATTACTAGATGATTTGAAGGAGCGTCATATTCAAATCTCATTTGACCAGGTTTTTTTATGAGGAGTTTTCCTGTTTCTAATTCTCCATTTGAACTTATTTGTATGAAGTCTGTTTCCATTGTTTTAATTGAATTCAGATAAGATTCGATCCCTGTATCTTCTAGTCTAATTCCACCAAAAGACGGCGTGATTAAAAAATGAAAAAAGCATATGTTAAATATAAATATTAGCTTTGTTATATTCTTCATCTTAGATCAAATCTCTGGAATTAAAATTTCTCTTTTACCAACGTGATTGGATTGAGAAACTATACCTTGTTCCTCCATGGCTTCAACGATTTTAGCAGCTCGATTATAACCGATAGAAAGTTTTCTTTGGATATAAGAAGTAGAGCATTTTCTATCATGAGCGACTATCGCAACTGCTTGATCATAAAGCGCATTTTCTGAGTCATCGTCATTAGATGCTAATCCGAGTGTTTGATCTAATTTTAATTCCGTTTCTGAATCAGGACCGTTGATTACGCCTGATACGTATACAGGTGAACCCTGAGATTTTAAAAATGTCACAATTTCTTCTACTTCCTCGTCAGATACAAAAGGACCATGTATTCTAGTGATACGCCCATTGCTAGCCATATAAAGCATATCGCCCATTCCAAGAAGCTGTTCAGCTCCCATTTCACCTAATATTGTCCGGCTATCAATCTTTGAAGTTACTTGAAATGAAATCCTACTCGGAAAGTTTGCTTTTATGGTTCCTGTAATTACATCAACTGAGGGTCTTTGAGTTGCCATAATTAAATGTATGCCAGCTGCTCTTGCCATTTGTGCTAATCGTTGTATGCAAGCTTCAATTTCTTTACCTGCTACCATCATTAAATCGGCCATCTCATCGACAATTACTACGATGTATGGTATTTTTTCTGGAATGAAATGTTCGGTCTCGTATATTGGATCACCAGTTTCTTGATCGAAACCTGTTTGAACAGTTCTATCAAAATTTTCGCCTTTTGTGATTGCGTCGTCTACGCGGGCATTGAAGCCATCAATATTTCTAACGCCCATTTTGGACATTTTTCTATAACGTTCCTCCATTTCTGAGACAGCCCACTTTAGAGCGACAACTGCTTTTTTAGGATCGGTAACAACTGGGCTCAAAAGGTGAGGAATCCCATCATAAACAGATAACTCTAGCATTTTGGGGTCAATCATGATCAATCTACACTGATCTGGTGTTAAGCTATATAAGAGGGAAAGAATCATAGTATTTATTCCAACTGATTTCCCGGATCCAGTTGTTCCAGCGATCAGCAAATGCGGCATCCTTGCGAGGTTAGTTACAATTGTCTCGCCCCCGATGTCTTTCCCAAGAGCTAAAGGCAATTGAAATTTACTGTCGCCATAAGCTCGGGAAGATAAAATTTCACGAAGCAATACCTTTTCACGATCTGCGTTTGGTAATTCAATTCCAATAACTGATCGACCTGGAATCGTAGATACTCTTGCTGAAAGAGCTGACATTGATCTTGCAATATCATCTGACAATCCTATTACTCTGCTTGCTTTTAACCCTGCCGCTGGTTCTAATTCATATAGAGTTACTACCGGTCCAGGTCTGACTGAAACTACTTCTCCCTTAACACCATAATCATCCAAAACGTTTTCTAGCATCCTAGCATTTTCGTTTAATGCATCGTCACTCAAGTGACGGTATGAAACTAATGTTGGGTTTTCTAATAAAGATAATGCTGGAGTATTATATTTTTGTTGCGATGGTTCAAATTGAAGTGTCGGTTGTTCTTCTCTTAGCGCAATAGAACTTTTTAATGGTTTTCTTATCTCTGTTTTTTGAACACGTTCAAAAATACTGGTTCTTTTTTCGGTAGCTTCTGGAGATCTATTTTGTTGAGGAAAATGATTAGCTTTCGTTACTCCCCCTAGGCTAGGTACTTGCGAATCTTCGGTAGTTTTGATTGTCTCGTTTTTATCGTCTTGATTGTTCCTTGTGACTATCACTTCATTGATTTTTGTCTTTATACGCTCTTCAGTAGAATTTAGATTGAAATTTTTGTTACCTATTATTGTAGTTGTGTTTGGGTCAAAAGAATTTGAATTACTGTGCTTTCCTTTTACCACATATTGAAGAGTGCTCCAAATGCTTAGGAAGAAAAATCGTATTATTTTTCTGCACTCGTTAGAAGTTAAGCCTAGCGTGTGGGATGATAACGCAAATGTTAAAATGGCCAAAGTAACTGTTGTTATTTTTAACCAATTATTAACTTCGAAAAGTGCTATTCCTAGGACAAGACTAAAGGCATTGTCACCAAATACACCTCCTATCCCGTAATTGAAGTTCCAGGCGCCTGGTGCAGGATGTGCAGCAAGAAACATGGATAAAAAGGCTATCGTTACGGGAGTAAAAATTATTCGTTGAATAAAATTTTGGTTTGAAATTTTGAAAACGAACCGCCAACCCCAAACAAAACAAAGAAATGCAATACCGTATGCTGAGATGCCAATTGCCAAATGCAATGGATCTGCAATGTAGCTTCCAAAGGATCCAAATATGTTATTAGCAGATGTACCCGTTGCACTTCTGAAGCTAGGATCTATCGGATCATAGCTAACCAAAATAGCTATTAAAGAACCTCCCAGGACAAATAACGCAACTCCAATTAATTGTTTCAACTTTTCCTTTAATAAATCGGCTGATTTTGATGGTATTAAAGGTTTACCCTTTAGTTTGTTTGGTAGTAATGCCATCGTCATTTTCTTGCCCTTTACTCTGTAAGTTAGTTTAAATATTGCGAAATGGCTTTGAGACCAAACTCCAGTTCGTGCATTGGTCTGACAAGAGCCACGCGAATATAGTTTTCTCCAGGATTTGTTCTTCCGAATGTTTTATGATTGTAATTTGAGAGGTAAGCACCTGGTAAAACTTTTACTCCGAATTTTTTCCAAAGCTCAGTTGCAGCAATTTCGCCATTATTAACTTTTAACCAAAGAAAAAAACCTGCCTCCGGTGGTTGATAGTCACTTATCCGTTTGAAAATTTTGTTAGCCATATTTAATTTTTCATTATATTGACGCCTATTATCAACTACGTGGATTTCATCTCTCCAGGCGGCCTCTGCTGCAAATTGTAGAGGGCTGGGGCTGGGAGATCCACTGTATGCTTTGAGTTTTTTTAATTCGGCTATTGTCTTTTCCCCACTGGCTGCAAACCCTGATCTTAGCCCAGGTAGATTAGATCGTTTTGATAATGAATTGAAAATAATTAACCTTTCCGAATCCATGTTCAATTCATAAAGACTTTCTATAGCGCCGTTGGGTTTTTTATCTTTATAAATCTCTGAGTAGCATTCGTCAGCTAATATTTTAAAATCATAAGTTTCTGCGAGTGATAGCAGATTTTTCCAATATGTTTTGCTTGCTATTGCTCCTTGTGGATTACTAGGTGAACAAATGTAACATATCGTAGTGCGCTCAAGTATTGTTTTCGGTAAACGGGAAAAGTCAGGCAGGAAGCCATTTTCAATAGTTGCTGGGACAAATATTGGCTCAGCACCAACGGCTTTCGCGGCAACCATATAACACTGATAAAATGGGTTTGGTATTAAGATTGCAGGATTTTTGCCATTCTTTGAAGTAGGGCTTAAGGCAATTGTCGCATTAAATAATCCTTCACGTGTGCCATTTAATGAAATTATATTTTTTTCAAAGTCTAAACGAGGTATTTTAAATCGTTTTGAGATCCAATGTGAAATACTAGATAGAAGGCCCGGTGTCCCATCATTTGGAGGGTAAGAATTAAATCCTAAAGAATTTTCTATTATTTTTTCGTTAATGAAAGTTGGAAAACTATGAGTTGGTTCACCAATATGCATTGGCACTTCAGAAACTGGCGCTTTTATATTTTTCAGTAACGCCCGTAACCGAGGGAACGCATAATCCGGCAACTCGGAAAATCTTAATAAGTCTTGCATATATGCCTCATAATATGGGTCTGATGCCCACTTTAAAAGCAAGTATAGCCACAGTTTTATCTAACGTCTAGCGTTGAGTTGTGCCAGGAAAATAAAATTACCTTAGTTTTTGAGTATCTTTTCCATATTATTACCTATATTCAATAAAGATTTTTCTTGAAATGGGTTTCCCATGATCATAAACCCACAAAAGTTATCATTAGTTGGTATTGTTATAGCGGGTATTCCCATCAAATTAGCAACTCTTGTGTTTCGTAAAGTTAGAAGATTTCGTTCCGAAAAATAAGTATTATCAGAAAGCAAGCTGTTGATCCTTGGGGGTAAAATAGCAGTTGTTGGGGCAAGAATGCCATCGAAATTTGAGATTAACTTTATGTATTTTTCTCTTAAATTTTCTAGATTTTGCCAAGCGCTCACATAATCTGGCCCGCTAATGTTTTGGCCACTTCTAAATCTTTCAAGAACTGGGGGATGCATTTTAGTAGGATCTTTTTCAATAACATTTTTCCAAGTACCATACGCCTCTGGACTAAAAACTAGTGAAGATAGAGCCATTGCATCACTAATTATGGAAGATTTTATACGAGTTATCTGAATTCCAGAATTAGCTAATGAATTTAGGCATTTATCAAAAGAAATAGCTATTTTATCATCTAGTTTATCCAGTAATAATGTTTCAATAATGGCGAAGCGCTTAGTTTTTAAATCATCTTTTTGTATTTTTATATTTTCGCCAGATAAAATTGCAGACAAAAAATTTGCAGCGTCCTCAACTGATTTAACTATTGGCCCGATCGTATCGAATTTTGGACAAAGAGGAATAACTCCTTTTAAACTTACAAGACCATGCGTTGTTTTAAGACCTACAAGATCATTCCATGCAGCAGGTACTCTGACGGATCCACCAGTGTCTGAACCTATAGAGCCAGATACCAAATTTAACGCTACACTCACGGCAGCTCCTGATGAAGAGCCACCAGGCGCTAATTTTGGGTTAAGCGAATTGCCCGGAGTTTCGGTGATGGGGTTTACTCCTAATCCTGAAAACGCTAATTCAGTCATATGGGTTTTCCCAAGTGATATTATACCTGCATTTGTTGCATTTTCTATTATAGTTGCATTTAGTTTTGGCACTCTATTTTTTAGTAAGGCGGATCCAGCCTCAGTGGGAATTCCTTCAGTATCACAGACATCTTTCCAGGAAATTGGAACGCCATCTAACAAGCTGCGTCTACTATTATTTCTTGCACGTATTTTAGCATCATGGGCTTGTTTTAAGGCATTATTTTTCATGATGGTTGTAAAAATTGATTTAGAGTTTGGGCAGGTTTTTATTTCGCTGATATAAGCTTCAGTTAACTCCACTGGACATATTTTCCCAATAGATATTTTATGACCTATTTCTGTAGCTGTTAATGCCATTATTTGTTTCATGATCATTCCATTTTTAAATTATAAATTGATTAAGAATTGATAATAAGTAGTGGACATTTTAATCGTAAAAAGCATATCAAAAGTAATGACAAAAACATATGATATAATTGTTGGCGGTGGTGGAATTATTGGATCAGTGACGGCTTTTGCGTTCGCAAAGCATGGATTTACTGTTGCACTAGTTGATGAAAAACAGGTAAATGCTAAAAAAAACATTGAGTTTGATAGTCGAGCGTATGCCCTTTCAAGAACAACAATTAATATGCTTTCCGTTTTAGGTGTATGGAAAGACCTTGTTAAAATTGCACAGCCAATACTTGATATGAAAGTTTCTGATGGAGTCGCTGGTAGAGGTGCATCTCCATTTTATATGCACTTTGATCATAGGGATATGGAAGCAGGTCCCATAGGTTATATGGTAGTAGACCGTTTTTTAAAAAGTAGTTTGTGGGAAAGTATATCACGAAATACGAACATTTCAAAATTCTTTGGTTATAAAATCATAAATCAAAACGTTAATTCTAGACTTATTGAAGTGCAGCTTGAAAATAAATGCAAAATATTTGGAAAGCTTTTGGTGGGATCTGATGGGCGAAGGTCTACGATAGCGGAAAGATCAGGAATTAAAAGACATACTTTTGACTATCGACAAACAAGCATTGTTTGTGCAGTTTCTCATGAGAGAGATCATTTGGGTGAAGCCCATCAATTTTTTATGCCACCTGGCCCATTAGCAATTTTGCCGTTAAAAAACCGAATATCTTCAATTGTGTGGACTGAAAAAAGTGAAGAAGCCAGTCACTTGAAAACATTAAGTGATGCGAAATTCTTAAAAGAGTTAAAACCTCGGTTTGGAAATTTTAGGGGTCAAATTAGTTTGAAAGGTGCGCGTTATTTTTTTCCATTGTCATTAAGTATTTCAAAGAAGTTAGTTGTTGAGAGAGTAGCTCTTGTTGGAGATTCGGCGCATGTAGTCCATCCAATTGCAGGTCAAGGTCTAAATTTAGGAATGAGAGACGTTGCGTCATTAGTCGAAATAATTACTATAGCTCGTCGTTGTGGTGAGGATTTTGGTACGACTGATGTGTTAGTAAGGTACTCAACTTGGAGAGATTTTGATCGTCTGACACTATATAGCTTTACTCACTTGGTTAACAAAGTTTTTTCTAATGACAGTATGATTATAAGAACGCTCAGGGGAATCGGCATGGGCGCGATAAATAATATACCCGGGATCCGAAGAGCTCTAATGGAAGAAGCTTCAGGTCACGGAGAAGGTCTTCCTCTGTTAATGTCTGGTAGGAGAATTTAATCTTAGGCACGTTAACGAGGGCTGCGTTTTGCAAGAATTCTTTGTAATGTTCTACGATGCATATTTAGGCGCCTTGCGGTTTCAGAAACATTCCTATTACATAATTCAAAAATTCGTTGAATGTGCTCCCATTTGACCCGATCTGCTGACATAGGATTTTCTGGTGGAGGTGGCTTTTGCTCGCCGGAAGCTAAAAGGGCGTTCATGACATCTTCGGCGTCAGCTGGTTTGGATAAATAATCTGTTGCTCCCATTTTAACAGCAGTTACTGCTGTGGCTATAGCACCATAGCCAGTTAGAACTATTATTCTTGAATCTGAACGTTTTTCTCTAATAAGTTCTACAATTTCTAACCCACTACCATCCTCAAGGCGAAGGTCTATTACAGCGTATCCTGGAGCCAAAATCTCAACTAGTTTTTTTCCTTCTTTTACAGTCAGAGCTGACCTAACTTCAAATCCGCGTTTATCCATGGCGCGACTAAGGCGTCTTACAAACGGTTCATCGTCATCGACAAGTAATAGTGATGGATCAGGTCCTAAATTATATTTTTCTTTATTAATGTTCATATAAATCCTTGGGTATTATAACAGATATATAGCACCATACCAATTTTGATCAATTTTAATTTTATTGAAACTATTTATAAGTTTAAGTAACACGAAATTTTATCAGCCATTTCTTCTGCATTAACTTTACGATTAAAATAATCAATAAAGTTTCCAGAGGAGTCTACTAGGTATGTAAATGCAGAGTGATCCATTAAATAGCTGGTATCATCCATGTTTTGCTCTTTAGACTTTTTTCCGTACACTTTGAAAAGTTTCATGACTTGGTGTATTTCATTCGTAGAACCGGTTAGCGCCCGTAGCTTCGGATGAACAAAGCTTGAAAATTCTTTCAACCTTTCAAGCGTATCTCTTTCGGGATCAATTGTAATAAAAATCGGTAAAACTTCTATTCCGTCATCTTGTAATATATCTACAGCTAACACGTTGCGCTGTAAATCATATGGACAGACGTCCGGACAGTAGGAATAACCAAAGTAAATAAGCGCAGGTTTGGTTATGAAATCTTCACTGTTGACCTCTCGACCTTTTGTGTCTGTTAATTTGAATTGCCCTCCTAATTGAGAATTCCCTCCAGCAACAATGTTATTTCCGCATTCATGATATAATGATGGCTGAATAAAAAAACCAAAAAGGATACCTACTAATGATGCTAAGGTTAAGGCAATAGAGATAACTATTATCAAACGTTTATTCATTTTTCATTCTTTTGGATTTGTAATTTTTGATCATTAACATTTGCCTATACGTAAGTCAGCTTAAAAGCTATCTTTAAAGTTGAACAAAAATTTGGTAAAGGAAGTTATGAATGATATACCTCAAATTTTTTTAAAAGAACCAGTTAGAGGTGAATGGGTTCGTCTGCGAACGTTTATTTATTTAAGGTGGTTGGCCGTATTTGGACAATCTGGCGCAGTAATTGCTGGTTTGTTTTTCTTAAACCTTGATTTGAAGCTTGAGTTAATTTCATTTCTCATTTTACTATCAGCCAGCATAAATATTGTAGCTACTCTGCTTTATCCTGAAAATAAACGACTATCTGAAAAAGATATATTTTTGTTGTTAATGTATGATCTCGTACAGCTTAGTATTCTCCTTTTGTTGACAGGAGGTCTCACGAATCCTTTTTCAGTTCTCGTTCTTGCACCTGTTACAATCTCAGCCACTGCCCTCAGACTGGGTTCCACACTCATACTCGGAGCAATAGCAACAGTTTTAATTACAATTTTAGGTTTTTTGTATATTCCATTAACCACTACAAACAATGCGAGTCTTGATCCGGAAATTTTACTTGTTGGAACATGGTTAGCTCTTCTTATCACCGTCATTTTTCTTGCTGGGTACGCTCGCAGAGTAACTGTTGAGATGTCTTCAATGAGTGAAGCTCTTTTAGCAACTCAAATGGCCTTGGAAAGAGAACAAAGACTTACTGCTCTGGGTGGGGTCGTTGCAGCAATGGCGCATGAATTTGGGACTCCACTTTCAACAATAAAGTTAGCATCTTCAGAGATTTTAAGTGAAAAGTGTTTGGATCCAGGTTTGAGAGAAGATATTGAGTTGATAAATTCTCAGGTTGATAGGTGTCGTGATATTCTTCATGATATGGGTCGACGAGGAAAAGATGATACCCATTTACATATTGCGCCAATCTTGAGCCTCATACAGGAGGCAACGGAACCTCATCAAGATCGAGGAAAGTTGATTATCGTAGCTACCGATAATTGGCAGGGGAATATTTTTGAGGATATTCATTTAGATGGTCAGCCGAATATATATCGAAAGCCAGAGATTATTCACGGTATTAGAAATTTGGTACAAAATGCTGTTGATTTTGCTAAATCTAAAGTTTGGATAAGGGTTAATTGGAAAAATGATACTGTATCACTTGAAATAATTGATGACGGTTTTGGATTTCCTTCTGAAATCATTGGACGGTTAGGGGACCCCTTTGTTTATAAAAAAAAATATAATAATCTAGAGCGCAGGGCGCAAAAATATGAAGGTATGGGATTGGGTTTGTTTATTGCTAAGACTTTACTAGAAAGGACTGGAGCCACAGTGTCATTTTCAAATAGTAATTCGAATAGGGAAGAGAATTTAAACGGTATGCTTGAGGAAGGTGCGATTGTTAAGGTAATATGGCCAAAGAATTTATTACAAGCAACAGATTATGATGCAACCAGGCCACTTCCAGAAAATACTAGAAATTAAAACAAAAAATTTACTATTCAAAAGTAAGGACATAGGTATGTTTTGCAGTTAGAAAAAAAAAGGTTTAGCCAGTCAGGGGTTTTGTCAAAAAATAAAATTGGTTTTAACAATGTTTCTGTTGACCAAACTTTATTGATGGCAAGTGTATTTGCTAAATTGCTGAAGTCTTCTGATACTTTGCTTTTATTTGGTGACATCGGTTCAGGAAAAACCTTTTTTGCTCGTGGAGTAATTCAGGAAATGATGAGAAACCAGAGAAGATTACTAGAGGAAGTTCCATCTCCAACATTTACTATAGTTCAAACTTATGATGTACTTTCACCACCTGTTTGGCATTTGGATCTCTACCGCCTGTCGGACGCTAATGAAATAATTGAGTTGGATCTGGAGGATTCTTTTGAAACGGGCATTTGCTTGATTGAATGGCCAAATAAAATGGGTTCGTTTATACCAAAACGAAATATCTCGATAATTTTTGATCAGGTAGATACAGCTTACGATAGACGTAATATTTTCATTGAACTTAATGGAACGGGTTGGGACCGTGTATATAACGGGCTATTAAAAAGCTTATCAGCATAAGAAACAATTTATTATCAAGGTTTGAATGATTTTTAAATTTAACAAAAAGTTATCTATTAGGCCTTCAGGTGATCCTAAAATATTTTATTTACCACCAGATAGTGATTTTGTTAATGATTTTGTAGACGGGTTTCTGGCAAAATTTGAGCCACAAGCTTTGGATTTAAACCCGGAGATCTTAGGTAAAGTAATAATTTTGGCGAGTAACAAAAAGTTAGCAAAACAGATAGAAGCACTTTTAGAAAACCGTGGTTTCATTATTTTACCAAAAATTATAGAATTAGAAAATTTGGAAGAATTTTTTTATCAGCAACCTACTATGAAGGTTCAGGGAATTTTCGGATTTAGCCAATATAAAACTATCTCAAAGTTAGAAAAATTTCTTTTCTTAAACAATATTATACAAGAAACACAAGAGCATAGTTTTGAAAAAAGGACTAAGACAACTTCATTTGATTTAGCGCAAAGTCTAGCAAGCTTAATTGAAGAATTAAATATTAATAATTTAAATAGCGTAAATTTAAAAAAACTTACTGATGAAGAATTACCAAAACACTTGCAATTAAATTTAGGTTTGTTGCAAAAAGTTATGAAAAGGTACGAAAGAATTCTTATCGAAGAAAAATTAATTGATGAAAACACTAACTATTTATTTGAAGTAGATGAATTAATAAATTCTTGGAAATCGAATCCATTTTCTAAACCAATTATTCTTGTAGGTTCAACTGGATCACAATTTGCGACAGCTAAACTTATGAAAGCTGTTACACAGTTACCACAGGGTCTGGTTGTTTTGCCGGGGTTAGATCCGTATTTAACAGATCGAGCCTGGAACTCGTTAACGCCCGACCATCCTCAGTATGGTTTTTTGGCACTCTCTAAAATTTGGGGCCTTGAGGGTTCTCAGCGTAATAAAATAATTAAAGCACCACCTTGGCATAATCTTTTCATGACTGACGAATCTTCCAACAGCATACGTATTAGAAGCCAATTATTCTCTTTACTCATGCGACCAGGACCAGTAACTGATGAATGGAGAACTGAAGGTGCATTGATAACGAATGAATTAACATTTGCCATGAATTCAGTCTCTTTGATTGAAGCAGAGAATCTACGGCAGGAAGCAACTTCAATATGTGTTGGTATGAAGGAAGCGGTTGATAGAGGCTCGACGGTTGCATTAATAACGCCATCAAAAGTGCTAGCAAGGTTAGTCACAGTTGAACTTCAAAGATGGAATATAAGTCCGAATAACTCGCTTGGAATTAGTTTAGGATCTTCTGATTTTGGAATATTTTGTCGCCAAGGAGCGTTGGTTTTAGAAAAAGACTTTCCTTTGAATGCTGTCATTAGTTTGTTGCAAAACCACTACTGTGGAGGTGATTATTTTCGACATGATTTTAATCTAAGTAAAATTCAAGAAACGTTTTCTAACTCTGATAAATCATTTTTTGATTTAGTGATTAGTGATTGGGTATTGGGTCAAGATGAAGAATTTATCGGCTGGTTTGATTGGTTATTAGAAGTATTTCGTGAAGCAAGTTGTGAAATCAAGCCAGATTTTTTAGAAAATATTTTCTCGGTTCATAAAAATTTTCTACAGCGATTAATGAAAGGTTATGTTCCCCAACACTCTGATTATAAAGCAAGTGGTGAAATAAAATTCTCGGCTAAAACAGGGGATTCTAGTCAGGTATTTAGTCTGCTGAATCGCGAGCTAAAAGTTTCTTTGAAATTAGGACAATATGAATTTTGGGTATACAGAAAGATAATTGAAAACTTACTAATTGAAACCACATACGTTCCAGAAATTGAAAACAAAAGATCTAATATATTTATTTGGGGGACTCTAGAATCACGAATGCAACATGCAGACGTATGTATTTTAGGAGGACTTAACGAAGGTATATGGCCCAGTTATTATAACGATGATCTTTGGCTGAACCGTTCTATGCGTGCTGTTGTCGGTATTGACTTACTTGAAAGAAAAGTTGGCTTATCTGGACATGACTTTCAGCAGGGAGCGATGGCAAAAACATTAATTTTATCAAGATCTTTGAGAGATAATAATGGACTTACTATTGCATCACGTTGGTTAACTAGGCTTGAAAGTTTATTGGGTGGGTTGGGACAGGAGGGGGAAAAATGTCTTATTGATATTAGATCACGTGGATCAACGTTATTCAAACTTGCTTTAAACCTCTACTCATCTGATTTACAAATTAATCAGCTTACAACCGAAGTGAAATGTAAAGCTGTTCGACCGGCCCCAGTTCCTCCTCTTAGTGCTCGGCCAAATAAACTTTCGATTACAGAGATCGAAACGTTAATCAAAAACCCTTATGCTATTTATGCAAAACGAGTTTTAAATCTAAAAAAAATAAAGAACTTTAAATATTCGGGAGATCCTAGAAATAAGGGTACTTTAATGCACGCTGCAATGGAAAATTTTGTTGCTGAAACCACTGATGATCTTTCCAGGCACAACAATTTGTGCGACTTATTGAGCGAAAAATTCAATACTGTTTTAGAGAATGCAGAGGTTCCAATACAATTTCGAAGTTTGTGGAAAGCTCAGTTTGATACCCGAATTAAGAATATTATTACTTTAGAAAAAATGCGCCGAGCAAATGGAAAACCAGTTGCATTAGAAATTACTGGAACATACCGAATTAAATTGAAGGTTAATGAAGTTTTTTTAATTAGTGGTAAGGTTGATAGGATTGATAAAGGTCCTGATGGTTTTACCATTTATGATTATAAAACAGGACAAATATCTAAAAAGGATTTAGAAAAGTTTTCTTCTCAGCTTGATATAGAGGCATTAATGCTTGCTAAAGGCTCATTTGCCACAAGATTTGACGATGATGGCTTGTTTGTTTCTTTAATTGGATTAGGAAGCGAACCCAAACAATATCAAAAGGTTGTAACGGAAGAAAATCTTGAGTGTTGGAATAAAGGATTAATAGACATTATCAAAAAAATGAAATTAGAATTGAGCGCTTTTGTGGCTCGAGCCCTACCTTCACAATTAACTTTTGTCGATGATTACCAGCATCTGTCCAGGTTTGGTGAATGGAATGATAATGATGATTATAATGAGACAATTCTTGTTTTGCCTGCAATAAGAGTGGTCGATCCATGATTAAATCAGTCAGGTCCCGTGATTTAAGTAGTGTAAGTAAACCCCGAAATTCAATGTGGGTTTCTGCTAATGCTGGATCTGGTAAGACTAGGAACCTTATTACTAGAGTAGCAAGATTATTACTACAAGGAGCCTTACCAGACAAGATACTTTGCCTCACATATACTACGGCAGCGGCAACAGAGATGCAAGATAGACTATTTAAGGAGTTAGGTTCATGGGCAATGAAATCTGACGATGCATTGACAAAAACACTCTTAGATTTGGACGAAAATTTTTTTAAAAAAATTAAAAAGCAATCTATTCTATTAAACACTGCCCGAATATTATTCGCCAAAGCTTTAGAGACGCCCGGTGGTTTAAAGATCCAAACAATTCATGGATTCTGTAGCTCCGTTTTAAAAAAATTTCCGTTGGAGATAAATATTTCACCAAATTTCAAGGTCTTGGACGAAAGAAAAAAGCAAGACTTTGTAAATAGATCTATTGTTACCATGTTGAATGATAATCCGAAAGCTTTTGATATTATTGTAAAATTACTTTCTGTTTCAGATATTAATCATTTCATAGATCAGATATTGGTTAATCGATCCTTATTGGTTGAACCATTTAATAGAGATTCTTTTTGTAAATCCTTTGAATTAATTGACCAAGATTTTAACGCTCAAAACGAAGTAGCATTTATTCTTAATGGATTACCTGAAAACATAATTGAGATTGTTAGTGAGGCACTTTTAAATGGATCGAGCGCTGATGCAAAGCAAGTTGATTATTTAATCAATATAAAATCGGTTGAGGATTTAAATAAGCTAGAAAAGCTAAAAAACTTTTTTTGTACTAATGATGGCAAGGTACGTTCTTCAAAATTGTTTCCAAGCAAAAAGGCTAAACTAGCAAATCCTGGATTAGACACACTTTTTAACAAGTTTAGAGAAAATTTTCTTAATTATTTAGCTAGGTTTAATCAGCTTAATATTATTAATAAAACGGAGGCTATCTATACATTTTCTCAAAACTTTCTTGCCATCTATGAAAAAATAAAAATTACTGAAGGTTTCTTGGACTATGAAGATTTAATAATAAAGACTCGTGATTTGTTCGTAAACTTTGAGTCAAAATGGGTTTTATTTAAATTAGACGGGGGAATTGATCATATTTTGCTTGATGAGGCTCAAGATACATCAATCCAACAATGGGAAATGCTTGCTTCTTTGATGGATGATTTTTTTTCGGACGAGCGCGCATTGACTGGTCAGCGAACATTTTATGCGGTTGGTGACGAAAAACAGTCTATTTATTCATTTCAAGGGGCGGATATAAGATCTTTCTCTTTTATGAAAGATTTTTTTTCAAGAAAGTTAAATTTAGAGGGGAATGAACTTAAGAGCGTTGAATTAATAAGCTCTTTTCGTTCTTCTAAAGCGGTGCTGTCATTTGTAAACGAAATTATGTATAATGGGGGCGGAACGGGTGTAAAGAATATAAGAGACCATATTGCTTACCACGAGGATTTGCCAGGCAGAGTTGAATTATGGCCCCTGTTGACTGAAACAGAGCAAGAAGAATCAAATGCGTGGTGGACCTTTAAACAGGATGCAGTTCAAATATCTGGGGTAGAGCGACTAGCAGATAGCATTGCAATCAATATTAAAAACACTCTAGCTTCGAACCAAACAATTTTTGACCCTAATACTTTAATTGAAAATTCTCAACGAAAGGTTTTACCTGGTGACTTTTTAATATTGGTTAGAAGCAGGGGACCTCTTTTTAAAAGCATATTAAAAAAGTTGACAGACTATAGTTTACCTGTATCCGGTTCTGACAGACTTCTTTTATTGGATGAGTTAGCCATAAAAGACATAATTTCACTTTTGAAATTCTTAACTAACAGATTCGATGATTTAAGTTTAGCTGAAGCTTTGAGGTCACCTTTATTAGGGGTTTCAGAGGAGTTGTTGTTTGAAATATCATATCAACGAAATTGTTCACTTTATGAGTCACTTAAATTAAATTTTCCTGATCATGCTGCATGCTTCATTCTAGATGCATTGCTTGTTGATGTGAAGGTTTTATCACCTTATGAGTTAATTGAAAGAGTGCTGATTAATCATAGTGGACGACTCAGGATGACTGCTCGTTTAGGGATGAGTATTAATGATATTTTAGATGATTTCTTAATTCAGGCCCTTACTTATGAAGAAGAAGAACCGCCGTCTATTTTCGGTTTTTTACTTTGGTTAGAGGGTACTCAAGTAGCAGTTAAAAGACAATTACAAAATGATAGCCTCAATATACGCGTAATGACTATACATGGTTCAAAAGGTCTTGAGGCTCCAATTGTAATAATTCCTGATACATTTTATAAACCAAGACAGACTAGGAAGCGATTGTTTTTACAAAAAGCAGGGTGGCTTTGCTTTTGCGATGATGGGCCCTGTCTGCCTGATGAAATAAAAAAGTTGAAAGACCAAAAATTAGAAGATGACCGCGAAGAAGAAAATAGATTGTTTTATGTAGCTATTACACGAGCACGGAATTGGCTAATTATCTGTGGTTTAGGGAAAAAAGAGGCGCATTTACGATCTAATTGGTATTATCAATCTCAAATGGCGTTTAATCGCCTTGCTAAAAAAGAGCCTTCCTTAATAGAAACTACAAAAGAAAGAAAATTAGTTTTTGAACATAATTGGACTTCAAATACCTATGGTAATTCAGCCAAAGATAAAGATGAATGGGCATTGAATTCTAATAAAGAGGATTTTAGTAAACGTTTACGCACACTATTGTTAAATAGTTTAAGGTTAACAAACGAAATACCATCTAGCTTAAGTGTTTCAGAATTAGTAGATAAATTTTCTTCGTTTGATGGTATTAATGTAGATAAGGAATCGTATTCTATTGCTCCTGGTGAAGGCACAACATTTTATGGTTCGTTGGTTCACTTGTTTCTTCAATTGTTACCCATTTATTCAAACAAAGATATAACTTACGTTAAAGAGATAGCATATAAAAAATTTAAGGATGAATTAAAAGACTTTGATATATTGGATACAGCCTTACGAGAGTCTCAGAGAGTTTTAGAAAACGTAGAACTGCGCGAGTTATTAAGGCATCCAGATAGTTTTCGAGAGGTACCTGTTTCAAGTTTATTAGCCTTGCCAAAAGCGTTCATGGCCAATGAAAAAGAGCATATAAGAATTAGAGGACGAATAGATTTGTTGAATGTTACAAAGTCTAAAGTTCTTATTGTGGACTATAAAACTAACTTGAGAGTTCCATCGTCGATCGAAGGAATTAATCCTCAGATTTTAAGTCAATTAGAACTTTATTCAAGAATTCTGCAGAAAACTTACCCGAGTCAAAAAATTTCCTCAGCTATTTTATGGACAAAAACGGCTAATTTGATGATAATCCCGCGCATGAATTCTAAGAAGGCTTTAAACAGTTTTTTTGTGAACCAGGTTCTTGACGGCGGGTGAGCTGGATTCTACAGTACCTCAACGTTTAAGTGACATTAAAAGGAGCAGATGTAATGGCGACGGTTAAAGTAACAGACGAAACATTTGAATCAGAAGTCGTGAAATCAGATATTCCAGTCGTAGTTGATTTTTGGGCTGAGTGGTGCGGTCCCTGCAAACAGATTGGACCCTCGTTGGAAGAGTTGTCAGAGGAGTATGATGGACAGGTGAAAATAGTAAAAGTTAATGTTGATGATAATCCAGTTTCACCTGAACAATTAGGTGTAAGGGGAATTCCCGCATTGTTTTTATTTAAACATGGAGAGATGGTGGCAACTAAAACGGGAGCGGCGCCTAAATCCGAATTGCAAAACTGGATAAATTCAAGTAAATAAAAATGTATAAAAGTTATAATTTATAGTGTTTTATTTGTGATCTTGAAGAACGTGACCGCATAAATAGAGAGAGCCACATATTAACACGCGAATATGATGTTTATTTTCATTTTGGTTTAAAATTTTATCAAGCGCAGTACTAACGCTCTCTGCTTTAAATGCGTTTGAGTTAAATATTTTTGCTTCTTTGTAGATTTCTTCTTTGTTCAATGAGGCTAATTCGTCTTGTATATTTATGCACCCAATACTATCAACAACACTTGAAATTTCTGAAAGAAACCCTTTGTAGTCCTTGGAGCTTATCATTCCTAATATTATGTGAGACGTGCCATTAAATGGTTGATTAAGAAAAGATGCGATTGCTTTTGCAGCTTCTTGGTTGTGCCCACCATCGAGCCATAAATCAACATGATAAGTCAGGCTTTTTACCTGTTTAATTAGAGGTCCGGACTTTAATTTTTGTAATCGAGCTGGCCATTTTGCATTTTGCACCGACTTTGCTAGAAAGGCAGTCTCAATTTTTAAAAGTTTTAGGGCATTGATAGCCATTCCAGCGTTTTCGTACTGGTGTAACCCTTCAAGGTTTGGCGTTGGAAGTTCAATAATACCATCATTATCTTCGTAAATCATAGAGTTTTTATATTGTTTTGAAGACCAATCTCTGTCAAACAAACTGATTGGTGTATCGGAAATTTCTGCTATCGAACAAATTAGTTCTTGAACTTCAGTCACTTGTTTCCCAATAATAGCGGGTATGTTGGGTTTTAAGATACCTGCTTTTTCAGTTGCTATGTCAAGAATAGAATTTCCTAAGAATTGTTGATGATCCAAGGAAATTGGAGTTATAATTGATAAAATAGGAGATTGGATTACATTAGTAGCGTCAAGTTTACCTCCCAATCCTACTTCTAAAAGAGTATAATCAGCTATATGTTTGCTAAATGCTATAAATGCGGCGCATGTAGTAATTTCAAAGAATGTAATATTATTAGATTCGTTAACTTTCTCACAAGTTTTTAAGTATTCGATTAAAAGGAGCTCATTAATTTTTTTGCCTTTTAAGCAGATTCTTTCGTTGAAATTTACTAGGTGGGGGGAAGTATATGAATGAACTGTTTTATTACTAGCTTCCAAACCTGCTTTGATAAATGATAATGTTGAGCCTTTGCCATTCGTTCCAGCAATATGAATAGCTGAGGGTATATTAAGATGAGGCCTTCCTAGCTTTTCTAATAAATTTATGACCCTGTTTAAGGACAAATCTATTTTTTTTGGATGTAGCTTTGTAAGACGTTCTAGAATTTCTCTTGTAGCTCTCACTGTGCTTGGACCTTAAAGATTTTTAAATTATTCGTTACTTAATTTTCCGGGGGGCTCAAGTCTGCTGTTATTGCTCTTGGTTTCTTTAGCATCATGTGAGTAAGCTTTATTAATTCATCCCGTATTTTACTGCGATGAAGAACGCTATCTAACATACCATGTTCCAAAAGATATTCAGCCCTTTGAAAACCTTCAGGCAATTTTTCTCGTATTGTTTGTTCTATTACGCGTGGTCCAGCAAAGCAAATTAAGGCGTTTGGCTCAGCTATTTGAATATCCCCCAACATGGCATATGAAGCAGTAACACCCCCTGTCGTTGGATTAGTCAGGATGACGATGTAGGGCAGTCCAGCTTCTCTTAGCATTTGCACAGCTACGGTGCTTCTTGGCATTTGCATAAGTGAAAGAATACTTTCTTGCATTCGAGCGCCGCCAGCTGCTGCGAAGAGTATGAACGGAGATTTAATTTTGATAGCTCTATTTATACCGGCAATTATGGCATTACCAACACTTCGTCCCATGGAACCACCCATAAATTTAAAGTCTTGCCCAGCAACTATAACTTTAGATCTTCCAAGCTTTCCTTCTACAACAAGCATTGCTTCAGTTTCACCAATTTTTTTTCTCGTTTCTTTTATTCGGTCAACGTATTTTTTTTTATCTTTGAAATTTAAAGGATCTTCTGAAGGTTCCATCATCTCTATTTCAGTAAACAAACCACCATCAAAAAGATTCATAAATCTTTGCCTAGGCGAGATATACATATGATGTTGACAGCCATTGCATACATTAAGTGCGTCATACAGTTCTCTATGAAACAGCATTGTTCCGCAGGCATCACATTTGGTCCAAAGATTTTCAGGAGTTTCTCTCCGCGAAAACATCGCGTTTATCTTTGGTCGAACAAAATTCGATATCCAATTCATTTTTATACTCCTAGTTCAAAAGTATAAATACTTTGTGATAATTCTAATTGCAATAATAAGATTCCAAATTTATTTTGTGGAATTATGTAATTTGTTACAAAAAGTTATTACATTAATTAATGTTTTATTTTGTTTTTATTGTTTTGGTTACGAAGTAAACCTTTACGAATAAAGGCCTTTAATTTAAATCAGAGCTAAAGTTGAAAACATAATTTGATGTCATATATATTTTTTATAGAGTTATATTTAAAATGAAATTCCTTTTTAAACTAAGGTTGCACGCAGTTTCCCGGTTCTCAAAGAAAGGTACATTAATAGCTTTTATTTTGGCCTGTGGTGGATGTGTAGAAACAGTGAACTCCTCCCTGCCAAAAGCAGTTTCTTTACTTTCAGGGAATCAAGAGATAATTATTTCAGCGCCAAAAGGGTTTTGTGTTGATCAAAGATTAGCGAGTAAGTTTAAGGGTTCTACGACGTTATTTGTTATTGATTGTGTTAAAGTTAATGATGTAACTGGTGTAACAACCGCTAGACGCCCTGTTTCAGCAATATTAACCGCGACAGTGATTGACTTTAAGATCCCTGATTTAACCAGCATTGATAGAATGGAAGAGCTTTTAATTAAAAAACCGGGAATAAATTTTCTATCCAGAGCTAATACTAATGCTTTATTAAAAGTTCATGAAATTGATAGTAAAAAAGATTTTCTTTTCTTTTTAATAGAACAAAGAGACTCTGATATTAACGTAAAGCGATCCAATTATTTTTGGAGAGTGTTTTTCTTTATCGAAGGTAGAATTATCTCAATGACCGCGAGTAACTTTTCAGATGATTTTAATTCGCAGAAAAAATTGAAAAAGTTGATCGCAGAATTTGCTAAAAATACTTTAGCGGCTAACATAAAGTAAAAACAGATCGGAAGTTGGAATGGAGAAATATAAACATCTTTTAGAGCCATTGGATCTGGGCTTTACACAATTGCCGAATCGAGTTTTGATGGGATCAATGCACACTGGACTTGAAGAAGTAGGTGATTGGGACAGGGTAGCAGAGTTTTATACCACTCGTGCTAAAGGTAAAGTTGGCTTAATGGTGACAGGAGGCATCGCTCCGAATCGAGAAGGAGCAGTTTTACCAGGAGCTGCGGCGTTAATTAATGAAACGGATGTGGAAAACCATAGAATAGTAACAAAACGTGTTAAAGAGAATGGTTCAAAAATATTAATGCAAATTCTGCACGCAGGTCGATATGCATACTCTGATAAGGCGGTAGCGCCAAGTCCTATAAAATCTCCAATATCGCCGTTTACTCCAAATGAGTTAAGTGAAGAAGGTATTATAAAACAAATTAATGATATTGTTGAGACTGCTAAACGAGCTGAGGTGGCTGGATACGATGGTGTTGAAATTATGGGCTCAGAGGGCTACTTAATAAATCAATTTATTGTAAACCATACAAATAGACGGACGGACGTGTGGGGCGGTAGCTACCACAACAGAATAAAGTTTCCGGTTGAAATAGTAAGACAAATACGTGACGAGGTTGGCATAAATTTTATAATTATGTTCAGGCTTTCAATGATAGATCTAATTCCAAATGGATCAACATGGGATGAGGTGTTATTATTGGCTAAAGAAATAGAATTAGCTGGAGCGTCACTTATTAATACAGGAATCGGGTGGCATGAAGCAAGAATACCCACGATTGCTACGTCAGTCCCGAGGCGTGCTTTTTCTTGGGTAACAAAAAAGCTTATGGGTCATCTTAACATACCAATTATTACATCAAATAGAATCAATACAGCAGAAATCGCCGAGTCTGTACTTGCTGACGGGTGTGCGGATATGGTTTCAATGGCTCGACCATTTTTAGCTGATCCAAATTTTATGGCTAAAGTTTATGCGGATATGTCTAAGACAATTGTTCCATGCATAGCTTGCAACCAAGCTTGCTTGGACCATACATTTTCAATGAAGCTTACAAGCTGTTTGGTGAACCCAAGTGCCTGTAACGAAAAAAAATTTACTTATGAAGCTGCTCTGAAAAAGATAAAAAAAATTGCTGTTATTGGTTCTGGACCAGCGGGCCTTGCAGCGTCAATAACTGCACGTAATCGAGGGTTTGAGGTTTCGTTGTTCGAAATAAAGGACTTGATTGGAGGGCAATTAAATTTGGCTAGTAAAATTCCAGGCAAGGAAGAATTTATAGGTCTTCTAGAATATTATAACAACGA
>JAQWUC010000005.1 GCA_029242355.1 Paracoccaceae bacterium
AGATGGTGCCCCCACACGGACTCGAACCGCGGACCTACTGATTACAAATCAGTTGCTCTACCAGCTGAGCTATAGGGGCACAAACCATCATCTAAATTCACATTTAAAGCAATGCAAGTCAAAACTGCAAAAACATCCAATTCTAAGCCATAAAAATTTATCATTACTATTATTTCGGGGTCAATTTTTAATTGAATTTAATGAATCTTGCCCTTACCAAAGTATAAAAAAAGGAGAGGCAATTGAAAACTGTTCTTGTATTAGGTGTCATCATCTCTACGCTAGGTTTATTTGGGCTTTTGATATGCATCCTGAAGGGAATTAAAATTAAGCGCTTTGAACGCTTAGGTACCCACGATCCAGAAAAACTTCAAAATCTGCTGGGACGTTTATATGTGTTAAATATGCTTAGTTTAAGCTCATCTTTTCTTGGTCTATTGATGGTTGTAATCGGAATAATTTTTGTCAGTTAGCCCAAATTTTCATAGACAGTTCATCAAGCTATTTTATAGAAATTCCTCAATTGTTGATTTTAAAACCTCAAGACAATGTGGGGACGAAAATTGATGATCTGCGTTTTTCACTAGAACGACCTCAACGTCATCATGACTAATGTGCTCACAAAGTTTTACAGCAGTCGAAAAATGTACGTCAGTATCACGCATTCCTTGCAACAATCTTACCGAAAATGGAGCCTCCAACTTGCTATTCATAATCAAATTTGACCTACCATCCGAAATCAGTTTTTCAGTAATTACGTATGGTTCTGATGAATATTCACTCTCTAATTGTATTTTGCCATAAGTCTTCAAGTCATCACGCGCTTTCGTGTCAAGATTAGTCCACATCGAATTTTCAGTGAAGTCTGGAGCGGCAGCAATTCCTATAAATGAAATTATTCTCTTATGTCCCTGTTTGCCCAAAATAAGAGATATCCAACCTCCCATTGAAGATCCCACTAATATTTGTGGACCATTAGTTAACTGATCTAAAACTGCACTCGCATCATTACTCCAATCAGTAATACAACCAGACTCAAAGTTTTCAGAAGAATCACCGTGCCCTGAATAATCAAATTTCAAGAAGTTATATTTTTGTTCAATGCACCAATCTTCCAGAAATGTGGCCTTTGTTCCATTCATGTCAGATCGAAAGCCACCAAGAAAAAGAACGCCAACTTCGCTTTTTGGTTTCTGGTGGTAGCTTTTAACATAGGCAATTGACCGTTCATCATTCGTCACGAGAATATCATAGATCTTTTTAGGCATTAAGTCCCTCCTTAAGATAACTATGGCTGAACACTTCGAGCTAGTTCATGAGAAGGCGTAACTCAAAATATTCCAATATTTGGCAGACATTAAGCATAAACTGTTCTTTATGTCTAAATAAAATCGCGAGTATTAACATTATCACAAAAATTCTTGCTACATTTTTGTTGCTACATTAGCATCTGCACCTTATACCCGCATTTATATTAATGAACCCGCAATCGGGCGCATTCGTAGGCGCCAAAAAGACGAGGAAACCAATATGTCTCGAATCACACTCACCCTTCCAGACGGGAGTAACCGACATTATAAAAGTGGTATAACTCCTAATCAAGTAGCTAGTGATATAGCACCATCACTTGGGAAAAAAGCCATAAGCGCTTGGGTAAATGAGACTCACTGGGATCTACAGTGGCCAATAACCGAAAATAGTACCATCGCAATTAATACTATGAAAGACGATAAGCCAGCCCTAGAACTAATCCGGCACGATCTTGCTCACATTATGGCTCGGGCCGTGCAAACAATATGGCCAAGTGTGAAGGTAACAATTGGTCCTATTATAAAAGATGGTTGGTATTACGACTTTGACCGAGCTGAACCATTTACACCAGAGGATCTAGATGTAATCGAAAAAAAAATGAGAGAAATTATTAATCTTCGAGATCTAGTTAAAACAGAAATATGGACCAGAGATCACGCTATCAAGCATTATGAAGATAATGGGGAATCCTACAAAGTAGAATTAATTGAGGCAATCCCTGGGGACGAACCCTTGAGAATGTATTGGCATGGTGATTGGCAAGATTTGTGTCGAGGCCCCCATTTGCAGCATACTGGTATGGTTCCAGCTGATGGTTTTAAACTTATGTCCATTGCAGGAGCTTATTGGCGAGGAAATAGCGATAATAAAATGCTACAACGAATTTATGGTGTTGCTTTCGCCAATAAAGAAAATTTAAAAAAACACCTGCTGTTCTTAGAAGAAGCTCAAAAACGAGACCACAGAAAACTTGGAAAAGAAATGTCACTTTTCCACATGCAAGAAGAGGCACCAGGAATGATCTTTTGGCATCCTAATGGTTGGACAATTTACCGAAAACTTCAGGAATATATGCAACGAAAACTTGATCGATCTAGTTATTTAGAAGTTAAGACACCTCAAGTGGTTGATAGAAAATTGTGGGAGGCATCGGGTCACTGGGACAAATATCAAGAAAACATGTTTATTGTTGAAGTCGACGAAGATGGGGCACGAGAAAAACGTACGAATGCCTTAAAACCAATGAATTGTCCCTGCCATGTTCAGATATATAATCAAGGTTTGAAATCTTATCGTGATCTACCGCTAAGAATGGCTGAATTTGGATCTTGTCATCGTTATGAACCCTCAGGCGCCATGCACGGTATCATGCGTGTACGTGGTTTTGTTCAAGACGATGCCCATATTTTTTGTACTGAATCTCAAATTGAAAGTGAAACAAAAGAATTTATAAGTTTACTTTCTCAAGTATATCGCGACTTAGGTTTTGAGAAATTTCATATAAAATTCTCGGATAGGCCGGAAAAACGATCAGGAGATGATAGTGTTTGGGATAAAGCTGAATCTGCTCTGCTACAAGCTACCGAGGCAGCAAACTGCCAATATGAATTAAACCCCGGTGAGGGAGCTTTTTACGGACCAAAGCTTGAATTCGTGTTAACTGATGCAATTGGGAGAGAGTGGCAATGTGGAACCTTGCAAGTTGATTTCGTCCTTCCAGAACGACTTGACGCTCATTACGTAAACGAAAATGGAGCCAAACAAAGGCCGGTACTTTTACATAGAGCTATTCTTGGATCCTTTGAGCGATTTATTGGGATCCTTCTTGAGGAGAACTCTGGTAAAATGCCCTTATGGCTTGCGCCGCAACAAGTAGCGATAGCCTCGATAATAACAGATGCAAACGAGTATATCGATGAGATATGTAAAAAACTTTTCAAAGAAGATATCAGGATTGTTTCAGATAAAAGAAACGAAAAAATAGGATATAAAATTCGCGAACATTCTTTAGCAAAAGTACCGATAATTTTAGCTGTTGGAGAACAAGAAGTCACTAATCAAACAGTTGCGATTAGAAGATTAGGTGACAAAAAAACTGAGATAATGCCTTTAGAAGATTTCATTAAACTCATCAAAAAGGAAGCTCAACCCCCAGACCTCTCGCAATGATCGAAGGTTCTTCGTAATATCACGTGTATGAACATAATATTACGCATTTTTAATTTCTATCTTGCCACATAATAAGAGACAGAGTAAAAGAATGTAGTAAATTATAAAAAGGAATAGACCCCATAGCTCGAAGACCACACAACGCGCCTCAACAAACGCGCAGCGCAGGCCCCCGTGTTAACGAACAGGTAATCTGCACAGAAATCCGACTTATCGGCGCCGAAGGCGAGAATGTTGGCTTAATTACTCCAGAAAATGCACTTGATATGGCAACAGAAGTCGGCTTAGACTTGGTAGAGATATCTCCAAATGCAGAACCACCAGTATGCAAAATTATGGATTTTGGAAAGTATAAATATGAGCAACAGAAGAAAGAGTCTGAAGCCCGAAAGAAACAAAAAACAATTGAAGTAAAAGAAATTAAGTTCAGACCAAATACAGATACTCATGATTATGAAGTTAAAATGAGATCGGTCACTAAGTTTTTAGATAACGGCGATAAAGTAAAAATTACTATGCGCTTTCGAGGAAGGGAAATGGCCCACCAAGAATTAGGGCGGCAATTACTCGAGCGAGTATCCGAAGATACAAAAGAAATTGGGAAAATTGACTCAATTCCGAAACTAGAGGGCAGGCAAATAGTAATGCTTATAAACCCAACAAATTAAATTAAAAGTATAATAACTGAAAGCTATATGATTAAAAAATCGATTCATGATGGAATAGAAATATTACCTCTTTTGGTGTTTATGGCTCTGACAAAATTTCTTCCTTTAAATACAAAAGCTACCATTGGTGGATGGCTTATAAGCTGGATTTTACGAACTAACTATAAATTAAAAAAACGGGTTATTGATAACCTCGACCTCACAATGCCAAACATAAGTGAATATCAAAAAAAACAATTTATTTGCCAATTTGGAAAATTTATCGGCATGACTTTTACTGAATTAATTTTTAATTCTGAATTTCAGAGAAATCAAAGTAAGTTTCAATATTCGTTGATCGATCTTGAACCACTCATGAGAGCAAAAAAGAACGGTAGACCAATTATAATAGTTTCAGCTCATTTAGGACCATGGGAAGCAGTTAGAGCGGTCTTAAAAATGCATAACCTAGTTACTGGAGCAATCTATAAAAAAAACAAAAATCAATTTTATGAATTCTTACATTTGAAAGCAATCAAGGTAGGCGGAGAACCCATATTCTCAACAGGATTATCTGGTACAAGAGATATGATCAACCACCTTAAAAAGGGTGGTATCGTCGCTGTAATGCTTGATCAAGCAGCAAATGATGGAGAATTCTTCGATTTTTTAGGTTCTCCTGCAAAAACCACCACTTCAATAGCGAAGATTGCCCTCAAACTTAACGCGCTTGTCGTCCCGTCTTATGCTATTAGATCAGATGGAAGTAAGCACATCAACATTTACTTTGAAAAGCCGATCTCTAACACAACCTATCAAGATATGACCAGTAGACTAACTAAGAGCATAGAAGCTAGGGTAGTTCAAAATCCTGAGCAATGGTATTGGCTTCACAAAAGATGGAAGTATTAAAAATATTCCAAGAATAAATTGGGCGACTGTCAAAATTAACAATCGCCCATAAGATTTGATGTAACGATTAGCTACAACCACCTGATTTTGAACACACCACAGCATCAGCGGGCACAGTCATTGCTGTTTCAGCGCAACCAGATATTATAGCGGCTAAAGAGATTAGCGTTATTGCGAAAAACTTTTTCATTTAAACATTCCTCAAATTTACTTTATTGTATCCCTTCTAACGGATTCACACTAATAGTCAATTATCCTGTCCAATAATAACCATTTAAGTGACAAAAAAATCAATCTCATCGTAAAAAATATAAAATGGTTGGGTGCTCTGACTAGTTTTATAATAAACAAGAGCTATTGTTCCTTGATTTGTTAAAGCTATTGAAAATTAATTACATTATGTTACCATTACAGCAATTAATAATTCTTTCGGCAATTTTTACAGGCACCAAACTAACTATTTAGTAGAATTAGACGTTTATACCTCTACTCATATTAGATTCAGTATTTAACAAATTTATTGGTGGTGCAATGCAACAAAAAGAATTAAACGAATTAACAGATCAATCATTATTAAACTTATATAAATCGTTGATTCCTTCAACAACGATGCTCGAGCATTTTGGTGCAAAGTTAGATAACCATGGCGGCGGAACATTACATCAAATTAAAGACAAAGCCACATCCACGAATGAAATCGGATACGAAACAGATAAATCGCTCCTAAATTACAAAAGACACCTTATCGAAATGAAAATCTTTTCTTTGAAAGTGCTAGAGGAAATAAATCGCCGTGAGCTTGAAACAAGCGAGTATTATGAATTAATAAATAAAGAAATTGAATATATCGAAAGCTGTACTGATTTTTTTGATACCACCAACGCTCCGAGTTTAGCTTCTGTGCCACCTGGTACGGAAACACTTCCATATCTAAACAGAAGTCTTAAAAAGTAGACCTGCTTATCGATCGGAAATGCGCCAATTCTTGCTAATCCAAGGCTCTAAATTTTCAGGCATCAGAGGATTTAACCCTAAGATATGATCTGATGCTTTCTCTCCAACCATAATCGACGGAGCATTTAAATTACCGTTTGTTATCTGCGGAAAAATAGAGCTATCAGCTACTCTGAGCTTCTCAACCCCAATAACTCTACAGTTTGGATCAACAACCGCCATTGGATCAATAATCTTACCCATTTTACATGTACCACAAGGATGATAGGCACTTTCCGCGTGTTCTGCTATGAATTTATCAATTTCAATATCCGATTGAACAGATTCTCCAGGTTGAATTTCCATACCCCGATATGGATCAAACGCTTTTTGCGAAAAAATTTCTCTTGCAATACTAATACATTTTCTAAAATCAACCCAATCTTGGTCTGCACTCATATAGTTAAATTTTATCTTAGGAGAAGATTGAAAATTATTGGCTGATAATTTTACTGATCCTCTTGAGCTCGATCGCATTGGTCCAACGTGCACTTGAAATCCATGACCCTGTTTGGCCGCAGTACCATCATAACGAACAGCAAATGGTAAAAAATGAAATTGCACATCTGGATACTTTATACCAGAACGAGACCTAACAAACGCGGCACTCTCAAAATGATTGGTAGCTCCAAAGCCCTTTTTCGTAGTGAGCCATTTGGCTCCAATAGCTAGCTTTGACATCCAATTCCAATATTTATATAACGTGATAGGAATTAAGCATTCTTGCTGAACATAAACCTCCAAATGGTCTTGAAGGTTTTGACCAACTCCAGGTCGATCTACTAAAACTTCAATACCTAGTTGTTGCAAGTGATTACCGGGACCAATTCCAGAATGCATAAGAATTTTTGGCGAATTAATAGCAGATGCCGCTAAAATAATCTCCTTGCGCGCTGTCAATAATTTTAAGCCGCTTTTTGCTGATACTTCAACTCCAATCGCTTCCTTATTCCTGAAAACAACCTTGTTTACGAAACCACGAAAAAGCTCTACGTTTTTTCTTTTTAAAGCTGGTTTTAAATAAGCATTCGAAGATGACCACCGTCTTCCTTTAAAAACAGTTTGCTCCATTACGCCAAAACCTTCTTGCTTTTGACCATTGTAATCATCTGTGAGTTCATACCCAGCTTCTTCGCCCGCATTAACAAAAGCATCATAAAGTGGATTTTCTCTTTTTCCTCTAGTGATATGTAGCGGACCATTCTTCCCTCTCCAGGTCCCATCACCACCCCAATTTGAATGATGCCAGGATTCCATCCTTTTAAAATACGGTAGTACATCGGCAGAACCCCAACCAGTTGCACCACTCTCTTGCCAATAATCATAATCACAGGCATGTCCTCGAACATAAACCATTCCATTTATTGAGGATGAACCTCCGAGAACTTTGCCCCGCGGCACTACTAACTTACGATTATTAAGATTTTCTTCTGGTTCAGTTAGGTACCCCCAATCATATCGCTTCGAATTCATAGGATATGACAAAGCAGCTGGCATTTGAATAATTGGGCTACTGTCACTACCCCCAGCCTCAATAATAATTACAGTATACTCTCCAGTTTGACTTAACCTATAGGCAAGAGCACAACCAGCCGACCCGCTCCCAACTATAATATAATCTGCATCCAAGATTCCTCTCCCAAATTAAAATATGGATCAGTTTTACAGTCCTCAACCGCCAGTCTTTAAACTTAGAGGAACTGCTGGCATCCATTTACCCATTTCTTCTGACGAGGCATATGCCGCATGCACAGCAGCAATTGATCTTAGTCCATCCTCAGCATTTGGATAGAGTGGTTTCACAGCTTTAGAGGTGTTAGCTTTGTTACTTGAGAGGGCTTTTGCAATATCAACGTATATATTTGCAAAGGCTAATGGCATACCCTCAGAGTGTCCTATAGTCACTCGGCTGCTGGCTTGAGCCATTAGTGAAAGACTGCTGTCGCCTCTCTCTATAATTTGCGTTCGTCCACCTAATGCAGTGAAGTATAATTGATTAGGTTGCTCCTGCGCCCAACGCAACCCGCCCTTCTCTCCAAAAACTTGGATTGTCAAACCATGCTGTCTTCCCAGAGCTATTGCTGAAGACCATAACCTTCCAACAACACCACCGGTCATACGAAAATTAACCATAGCATCGTCTTCTAACTCTCTGGAAGGAATAGTCGAAACAAAATCTGCTGATATTTCAAGAACTTCCTCTCCACTCACGAAACAGGCCATGTGCAGAGCATGAATTCCACAGTCAGCCATTACAGCCGAAACACCAGCTTGAGCTGGATCATATCGCCATCTAACTCTTGGATTATTAGCATCTGCTTCATCAGCATGATGTCCATGAGCAAACTCAGTCTTAATCAGCCTAATTTTACCAATTACACCATCACTAATCATACTTTTCATTTCTCGAACTAATGAGAAACCAGAATACCCGTAATTAACGGCACATATTCGATTTGACTTTTTTGCAATGGCAAGTAGGGCCTCGCCTTCTTCAATATTCGTTGTCATTGGTTTTTCGCAAAGAACATTAAAACCAGCCTCTAGAAATGCTTTTGAGATTTCGAAATGGGTAGAGTTAGGCGTGGCGACAGTAACTAAATCAAGCTTGTCTGTTCGGTTAATTTCATGTGTTAACATTTCTTTCCAGTCTTCGTAGGCTCTATTCCCCTCTAAACCTAATTCTAAAGCAAATTTTCTTCCTTCATCTGCGTTTGCGTCTAACGCTCCTGCAACAAATTTGAAATTACCATCGACTGTAGCACCAAGTCGATGCGCAGGTCCAATTTGACTTCCGCGTCCACCTCCTATTAGCCCCCAACAAAATTTAGCCATATTTTCTCCTAATTTTTTTACAAACACTTTTCAATTTACTTTTATGAGAAGTGGTGTAAAAACTAGTTTAGTTTAAAAAATTTATCTTCAAAACTAAATTTCTGCAATATCCAACAACTTGAACTCAACTGGTTAAATTGTGGTCAATCACAAAAAAATTGGCATAGTGAACAATGGTTTAAATTCATAAAAAAGTTAGATAGCGAGTTCTTTTGCTAAATCACCAATCTCTGCACCGCCGGCCATAAGACGCTTAATATCGTCGCCTTCAAGATCCTTAGCCATGCCTCGCCCTATAACCTCTCCAAGCGACAAGAATGTAAATCGATTTGCAACCAACCTAGCATGAATTTCATTGTGGGTGATCAATATAATAGCAATATTCCCAAGTTGCTGGACTGTTCTAATAGTTTTTAAAACTTCCATTTGCTGTCTCTGGCCAAGTGCTGACGTTGGCTCATCCAAAATAAGAACTTTTGCACCAAAATAAATAGCCCTGGCGATAGCTAAGGTTTGTCTTTGCCCACCTGACATCGTCCCCACGGCTTGTTCCGGATCAGAAATATTAATGCCAATTTTGGCCATCTCAGCCACAGCAATCTCATGCATTTCATTCATTTTAAGAATACCAAAAGGTCCTTTTCCAAACACAAGTTCTCTACCTAAAAAGAAATTCCGCGTAACAGAAGTCAGCGCGTTTAGAGCAAGATCTTGATACACTGTACCAATTCCAGCATCTGATGCATCCCGTGGCGAACTAAAATGAACTTGTTTGCCTTCAACAAGTATTTGCCCAGAAGTAGCAGGGTGAACTCCAGATAGCGTTTTAATTAGTGTTGACTTGCCAGCGCCATTATCACCAAGCAATGCATGCACTTCACCTGGAAAGATATCTATAGAAACGCCATTTAAAGCGGTAAATGCCCCAAACTTTTTTACCAGATCCTTTGTTTCAATTAATGGCTGCAAATCTTTATTTTTCATAATTAGATATTACCCATGATTCGTTTGCGTATATTCTCATTCAAAAGTGCCGAAGAAATTATTACCAAACCTAAAAATACTCGATAGAAAGATCCATCAATGCCAGGTATGTAGAAAAAAGCTTCACGAGCAACCCCAAAAATGAAAGTTCCAACGATTATACCGACTACAGTGCCAAATCCTCCTGTCATGACCAAACCACCAATTACCGCAGCAGCAATTGCCTCTAGCTCTTTTAGATTTCCTTTGGCCGCATCAGATGTGTTTACCTCAAAAACCTGACAAGCAGCAAATAAAGTGGCACAAAAAGCAGAAAATACAAAAAGAGAGACCTTAACCTTATTTGTGGGAACACCATTTGCTTTTGCGGCGTTCAAGTTTCCACCAGTTGAATAAATCCAATTACCAGCTTGAGTTCGACTAAGTACGATATAACAAATAAATGAAAGTATAACCCAAATCATAACGCAAGAATATAACCCGTTCGCAAACTGATTCCCAAAATTATTTGTATTCCAATCTATAGGGTAGTAGAGCCAGTTAAAAAGGGGTTCTAAAATATCACCACCAAAAAAATTAGCTACTTGATTAACTGTAGGGATCGAATCAATATACTGTCGAACAATATCCAAGTCAGTCACGGTCTTAGCTGGGACTGGATCAATCTTAAAATTGGCGATTTTATCTCGAATAGTAGCGACCATTGTCTCGTTGCCCGATTCCAAAGCGTTTTCAAGGGCTCGCTCGAGTGGCTTAACTCCCTTTACTTCTATAATCGCGGTCTTTGCAGCTGCTACGCGCTCATATGTATACACCAGACGCTCGGAAATTTTCGTGACAGTTTCAGCAGGCAAAGTTTGAAATAAAGTTAAGAGGTCAGTCTCTGGCAAGGCTTTCGCTGCTTGCCTTTCAAGCTCACCATGTCCTGGAAGTTCTATAATATTTTTAATATCCGGAATATTGGTCACTGTAGTTGATCCGGCAGATTGATCTGGTCTATGATTAAAAGCTCTGAGAGAAACTTCCGTC
>JAQWUC010000006.1 GCA_029242355.1 Paracoccaceae bacterium
AGATGGTCTTATAAATGCTTCAGCGAACTGTATTGATAGACATCTACCACAAAAAGCGGATGATATTGCAATAATCTGGGAGTCTGATGATCCATCAATAGATAAGAAAATTACGTATCAAGAATTATATGATAATGTTTGTAAACTTGCCAATGTATACAAAAGTTTAGGCGTTTCGAAAGGTGATAAAATCATACTATATTTGCCTATGATTCCTCAAGCAGCTTTTGCTATCTTGGCATCCGCTAGAATAGGAGCTGTTCATTCTATTGTTTTTGCAGGGTTTTCACCTGAAGCCTTATCGAGCCGCATCAAAGACTGTGGCGCTAAGTTAGTAGTGACCGCTGATGAAGCCCCGCGTGGCGGAAAAAACACACCCTTAAAGGTTAACGTTGATGAAGCGTTATTAATTAGTGGGGATGTTACTACTCTAGTTGTAGAACATACTGGATCTAGAGTGCCCATGAAACCTGGGAGGGATCATTCGTATCTTCAGTACATGTCAGAGGCAAAAAATGATTGTTTACCTGAACCGATGTTAGCTGAGGATCCGTTATTTATCCTATATACATCAGGATCGACAGGGAAACCGAAAGGTGTTCAACATTCAACTGGTGGCTATCTTGTGTATGCATCAATCACTCATAAATATGTGTTTGATTACAGGGAAGGGGATATTTACTGGTGCACTGCTGATGTTGGTTGGGTCACGGGTCATAGTTATATAATCTATGGCCCTCTTGCAAATGGTGCGACGACAGTAATGTTTGAAGGTGTCCCTACTTTTCCGGATGCATCACGTTTTTGGAGGGTATGTGAAAAACATGCCGTTAATCAATTCTATACAGCACCAACCGCTTTGAGAGCTTTAATGGGACAGGGAGACGATTTTGTTAATGCGTGTGACCTTTCTAGTTTGAGAATTTTAGGTTCTGTTGGGGAACCAATAAACCCTGAAGCCTGGAGTTGGTATCATCGAGTTGTTGGTAAAGGGCGATGTCCAATCGTAGATACATGGTGGCAAACTGAAACAGGAGGAATAATGATTTCACCTTTGCCTGGTGCAACGTCTACGAAACCAGGATCGGCTACGCGACCATTTTTTGGAGTTCAACCTGTTGTTATAGATCCAGGTACTGGAAAAGAGATTACAGAGTTAGAATGTGAGGGAGTTCTTGCTATTAAAGATAGTTGGCCTGGTCAGATGCGAACGGTATTTGGTGATCATGAACGATTTGTAAAAACGTATTTTTCAGATTTTAATGGTTATTATTTTACGGGCGATGGTTGTAGGCGAGACTCTGACGGGTATTATTGGATAACTGGTCGTGTAGATGACGTTATTAACGTCTCTGGTCATAGAATGGGAACTGCGGAAGTAGAGAGTGCGTTGGTTGCTCATCCAAAGGTTAGTGAGAGTGCCGTTGTTGGATATCCTCATCATATAAAAGGCCAGGGTATTTATGCTTATGTAACTCTGATGTCAGGTGAAGAACCATCAGATGAGTTGAGAGGCGAGCTTGAAAAATGGGTGCGTAAGGAAATTGGACCAATAGCTAAACCAGATTTGATACAATGGGCTCCTGGACTTCCAAAGACTAGATCAGGAAAGATTATGAGACGGATCCTCAGAAAAATTGCTGAAAATGATTTTTCAAATTTGGGCGATACTTCAACTTTAGCTGATCCGTCGGTAGTAAAAGAATTAATTTTAAATAGAAAGAACAAATAACGAGTATAAGTTTGAAAGGAAGGTAATGTGTTTAAATTGAAATTTCTGGTGGCCATGGGTTTCTTAACTTTAGTAGGGTGCAATACCACGGGAGGCGATATTGAAGTAAGTGATTCAGTTAATAATGTAAGTGATATGTCTGTTGGAACTCCACCAAGTGAAGTGGTGCAGAATGGATCTTGCATGGCGAATACATTGAGTTTTTTAGTGGGACAACCAGAGAGTGCACTTCAAGCGATGCAATATCCTGATAACACACGTATTCTTGTTCATGGTCAAGTAGTAAACGCTATTGTTGATCCGACCCGTCTTAATTTAGTTATAGGTTTAGATCGTAATATAAGTTTTGTTTATTGTGGCTAATCTAATATTTTCTATTTAATATATTTCTTAATAATGCCATTGGGTGTGAACGAAGACTAAAATTTAAACTTTTATAATCTCTAAGCAACTCAGTACCTATTGTCGTATTAGGTATTTTACTTAGTTTGTTTTTTGCATTGGTATCAGCTGATACATTTTGAAATAAGGAATACCTCCTCTGAGAGCGCAATCTTTGAGCTTCCCATAATGCTTCTTCTCGTTTTATTCCTAAGTTAAAGAAACAATTTGATATTACTAATTTAGAAATGATTTGATATGATAAATCTGAACGAACCCAAACATCATAAACACTTTGAAAACCATTTTTTCGTACAGAAATAACTTTTTTTATAATTGATTTTGATAAACCTTTGATTTGTCGAAACTAATTCTCAATACTAAGTTATTTGTTTTATCATGCTCAATTGTATTATCCCATAGACTATTATTTATACATACAGGGCTTAACTTTACACCTTGATTTTTAGCATCAGTAATAATTTGATTTACTGAATAAAAACCCATTGGTTGTGAATTTAACAATGCGCATTTAAAAATAGCTGGATAATGAAACTTAATCCAGGCTGATGCGTAGACTATTAAAGCGAAACTTGCAGCATGGCTTTCTGTAAAACCATACTTACTAAAACTTTCAATTTGCGAAAAACATATTTCTGAATATTTTTTCTCATATCCATTTGCTATAATTCCATCAATAAACCGTTTATGAAATATACTCACATCGCCATTATTTTTAAAAGTAGCTAAAGCACGACGTAATCTATCTGATTCCTCAGCACTAAACCCAGAGCTGATTATAGCAATTTGCATCGCTTGCTCTTGAAACAATGGAATTCCTAAGTTTTTATCTAATATTTTTTTTAAAGGGTTAGAAGGAAATTCCACTTTTTCTTTCCCTTGCCGGCGTTTGATATAAGGGTGGAGCATATTACCTTGTATTGGGCCAGGCCTTATGATTGCAATTTGGATTACTAAATCATAAAAGCATTGTGGTAGCATTCGGGGTAAAAAATTCTTGATCACGACTCTCAACTTGAAAAACCCTGATAGTGTCCGCTCTACATAGCATCTTATAAACATTAGGATCTTCTGGTGGAATATTTGCTAGATTATAATTTTGATCATAATAATTATGAATTAGTGAAAAAGCTTTTCTTATGCAGCTTAACATTCCAAGGGCAAGTATATCGACTTTTAATATGCCCAAGTTGTCTATGTCATCTTTATCCCAAGATATGACTGTTCGATTTTGCATTGCTGTGTTTTCAATCGGTATTAATTCGTCTAACACCTATCCTCAGTTATAACAAAACCGCCCACATGCTGACTTAAATGTCTAGGGAAACCAATGATTTCATCAACTAGTTTTAATGTTTGTAATAACCTTCGATTTGAAGGGTCTAAGCCAACAATTTTGAGTTTGTCAGATGTTGAGCCTGGTTTGTGCCAGCCAGATAACTGAGATAATAATATTGCTATAGTATCAGGTGATAGTCCCATAACCTTACCAACTTCACGAAGTGCGCGCTTTTTTCGGTATTGAACAACAGTGGCACATAAGCCTTTTCGATTACGGCCAAATCTATTGTAAATGTATTGAATGACTTCCTCTCGTCTTTCATGTTCAAAATCAACATCTATATCTGGAGGCTCATTACGGACTTCTGAAACAAATCGTTCAAAAACCATTGTCCCTACTTCTGGATTAACCGAAGTAATTCCAAGGGCATAACAGACTATGGAATTAGCTGCGGATCCTCGCCCTTGGCATAAGATATTTTTGGATCTTGCAAAATTAATTATATCATAGATGTTCAAAAAATATGGCGAATAGTTTAATTTTTTTATAAGAACTAATTCATGATTGGTCCGCTTTTGTATTTGTGTAGGCACTCCTTGGGGATATCGCCAATTCAACCCCTGATACGCTAATCGAGTAAGTTTTGAATGTGAGGTCTCTCCAGCATAAATTTCTGATGGATACTGGTGTTGTAAGTTGTCTAATGAAAATGTACATGATTTTGCTATATTTGCACTATTAACCAGAGCATCCTGATAGGAAAAGAATATCTTTTTTAGTTCATTTGGGCCTCGGATACGGCGCTCTGCATTTTTTTCTGATGCATATCCTAAAGCGTCTATTGTGCAGTTATTACGAATAGCACTTAACACATCTACTGTTCTGCGTCTCTTACTATGATGCATTATTGGGCATGCTGAGGCTGAAATTTGGATGTTTAAGCTTTTGGCCAACCTTGCAGTTTTAATAAATAGCTGTGAGTCGTTACCGTCATATCGGGGAGATAAAATCAATGCTGTTTCTGGAAATTGATTTATAATTTTCTTTGATAGTTCTATCCATTCATTTGTATTTATTTTTTTGGTAAATGTAGTAATAAAGCAATATGACTCCCGTATTTAAGGATTTGATTTATTGTAATTTTACACGAACCTTTTTTCCAATTTTCCTTGAGTTAAGAGACGACACATGTTTGCCCAACCTACACGGTTTTTAGCTAAGGCTGTTATTCTTAATCCTTCAGATGAGTTAATTTCTGTACCGGGGATTAATCTTGTATTAACAAAACTATTAGTATTTTTCTGAGAGATAGATGATTTAATTTTTAAGTTCACTATGCGCTCTTACTATACTTGATACTGAATTTTCATCTGTTATAGCAAAAGCCTCTAATCCTAAGTTTATAGCTCTATGAGCATATTCTTCTGGATGACTTCCACCTTTTAAGAAAGTAAAATTAGACTTTATTGATAATTCAACATAATACATGTTGTTGTTTTGTTCCATAAATATAAAAGTTTTTACGTTCAAATATTAATTGTTAAACATATGGTTTGAGTAAAAAAATCATATAATTATTATATAATTCAAATGTTTCAGAATTGCGTGAATTATTAAATAATCTGTCGTTTAATTGCATTCTTTTTTTATGACTTAGCAATATTACATAAACCATTCGCATCATTTTAAATGTAAATTTATTTCTATTAGAATAAGATTTTATAACTCTCTTTATTACAATGCCAAGGGTATTATAAAATCGTTGCTCTAAGTCTATGGAAGGTGATACAGATGTTGTTATGTCTTCTTCAGCGATTATTTTGAGTTTATTTAAATTAATTTGATTATACATTTCTTCAAGGCGATGACCTCCACCTGGAGGTCTGTATGGAGTTGAAAAGCTCACGTTTGAACGAAAACAATCAGAAATAATAATTTTGCCATCTTTATGGAGAAGACCTTTAGATTTTTTTAAGGCTTTGTTTAATGTTATATATTGGAAGCTTTCAGAAAAAAGACAAATATCAAAGAATTCATTTTTTCTTGGTTGAAAATCTTCAAAAGTGCATAATTCAATTTTAGCTTTGTTCGCAGTATTATTTTGGCAATGTGTTGCCAAAATTGGACTAGGGACGATAATGGTAACCTGGTGGCCAAGTTTGAGCAGTTTGTTTGCCGTCTCGCCAGCGCCGCCGCCTATGTCTAGTATATTTAAATGTTTATCTTTAGGAAGATAAGAAAATAGTTTTTCAGTATACAATTCCTGAGCAATGCCAAGGTTTGCTAGATTTACTTGTAAATCATCCCAGATACCGTAATGCATATTACTTTTTCCGGTTATAAAATTAGCTAATTCTAACGCTATATCAAGGCCAACTGCTTGAGATGTGTCATTGATGGGTAATTTTTTCTTCAATTCTATCTCATATTTATTTTAATATATGAACACTCAATATGGAATATTATTTAATAAAATTACCATGAATGTACCATCCACCGTTAAGTTCTGCGCCCTTTGCTTCAAATAACCAAAGCCTAGTTCCACATTCGGTTTCGACTTTCCAATAATCACGCAGACCAGTACGCCACTGTGGATTGTCTAACCACCATTCTGCTGTTATTCGCTCAGGACCAAATCTGGCGTTTATGTTATATTGTTTTTTGCGCCAGATAAACAGCTTTGGGAATTTTTTATAGTGTACTAGTTTAATTTGTTCTGGGTCAAACATTAATAACGGGCGTTTGTATAGAGATATTGGCCAGGATAATTTTGGAGAGTAATAAATAGCAGATACTTTTTGAATATTATTTTCAGGAATATGGCTTTGGTTTGGGTGAAATTGGATAAGAGAATCAAAACCCATTTTATTACTTAATTTCGTAATTAGATTTTTATATTCTTCTTTTTTTAATGTTTGGTGAATGATAGAATTATTTTCTATATTATTGGTTAGCCAGTTATTCTGTATTGGAAAAAGATCTTCTATTTTATGTGCAAAAACTCTTATAAAATCTATTCCAAAACCTACGTCAATCAGATGATATTTTAATTTAAATAGTGCTATAAAATTTTCTGGTTTTGTAGTTATTTGCGACGTTCTTATTTGTATCAGTTGTTTAGTATGATCCGTTCGGTGTAATTGAAAGTTAAGGGTCTTTGTTCCTTTATTTATATCTTTTAAATAATCACAGATAGAAGTTGTGAGCTTTTTGAATAATTTTATTATATTAGATATTAATCCGACTGGTTCAGGTAATTTTATACTTCGTGAAAATACATGTTCTGGTTTTAAATATGATGTTAGTTCAGAATTGACTCCAGTAATTACTTTTAACTTTTTGATTAACTCTGGTCCAAATTTTTTTAATAAATCTTTATGTGGGATGCTTTGTAAGTGATGGACAGTTTTTATTTCAAAATATTCTAATTCGTCCTTTTCTGCTCTGTTTAATTCTAATGCTTTAATAGGTATTTTTTTTTAGAAATTATGATCATTTTTGACATAATTTTTTGATATAAATGATTTTTTTCAAATTTGTTTAAATTAAGTTTTGCTAATGCTTTAGTTGAAGTTATATTTTTTCCTAAACCAGACGAAATACTTATATTATTTCTTTTGAAATGGGCATGAATTTTTTAATTATATTTTCTGTATTACCGAACAGATGAGTACATCCTTTTACGTTAAGGAGTAATACATTTCCTCTTTCTATTGAAATACGGGGTGTAAACTGATTGCACCATTTTGCTTGAGTCTTCATGAAAGATGTTTCTTTTTCATGATTGTAGTAATCTACTTTTAGATTTTTACATAAAATATGGGCTTCGCTAAGATTCATTCCTAGTCTCAAACCTAATAATTTTCCAATAGGGTTTATTGAATATAAAATTCTTTTTTTCCCCTGTTGTTAAATTATTGCAAAAGCATCTTTTTTAAAATTGGTATGATGCCTAAATGATATTTCTAGTGCCAGATAAGGAAACCATAAGCCTATAATTTCATGATTTATGTTCATTCTTTGTTCTTTATTTTTGATAAAAATTGAAGTTTTTGTCTTCATGATTATATCAGTTTGATCGTTTCACACGAATAATTACATCTACTTTTGTAATCTCATATTCATGTGGTGCATTAGGTAGATTATTAATTTCTAAATTCTCAGATGGAGCATCAGATATCTCCCCAGTATCTTCCCAAAAAAAATGCGGATGGTCATCTAATCGGGTGTCAAAATAGGATTTTCCACCATCTACCATTACTTCATTAATAAGACCAACATCACAAAACGCTTTTAGCGTATTGTAAACTGTTGCAAGTGATACGCTCACGTTACTTTTTTTTACTAAATCAAATAGGCCTTCAGCAGTAATATGTTTATTCTCTCCATCACCAATAAGAATTTGTGCTAATTTTATTCTCTGCTTTGTTGGTCGTAAACCAGCACGTGATACCCAATTAAGGGAACGATTCATACTATGTTTTGTATTTGATTTATTAATTGGGTGGCGCACAAAAGTATCTTTCAAAGTATAATAATTCAATTTTAACATTTTTTTTATTAGTAATTCAAGTTAATGTTAAACAGCTGAATACTTATCTAAAATCTTTAGAATTCGTAGAAAAACGAATAAAAATAATCATTACTGTAAATCAATTAAATCTAATGATAGATATTACTTGAGAATTAATAAAATAAGAAATCAACAAAAGGTAAATTTTTTAATGACCCCAAAAATAAGTAGTATTGATTATGCGGGCCTGATTTTATGCGCAAAGGGAGAAATGTTTGGTAAAGGCAACCCCCAATTGCCTATGCCTCCCATGTTGATGATGGATCGGATTAGTGAAATTTCTTCTGAGGGGGGCTCTGAAGGTAAAGGCCATGTCATTGCGGAATATGATATAAAGCCTGACTTGTGGTTTTTTAAGTGCCATTTTATAAATGATCCAGTTATGCCAGGTTGCTTAGGCTTGGATGCATTATGGCAGTTAACAGGTTTTAACCTTGGTTGGCGAGGGATGGAAGGACGTGGACGGGCTTTAGGGGTAGGAGAAGTCAAGTTTACTGGAATGGTAACCCCAGAAACGAAATTGGTTACTTATAAAATAAACTTTACAAGAATTATTGATAGGCGATTAAAGTTAGCATTAGCTGATGGGGTAATGTATGCTGATGGTGCTGAAATATATTCAGCTAAGGACTTAAAAGTGGGCTTATTTACTGAATGAAAGTTAATTTTTTATTTTAAAACTTTAAAGGAATATTATATGCGTCGAGTAGTAATTACTGGTTTGGGAATAGTTTCTTCAATTGGAATCAATGCAAACGAAGTGACGGCGTCCCTACAAAAAGGAAAATCAGGAATTAGCTTTGCGCCTGATTATGCGGAGCACGGTTTTAGAAGCCAAATACATGGAATGCCCGATATTGATGTATCAGATCATATTGACAAAAGGCAACTACGTTTTATGGGAGAAGGTGCTGCATACAACTTCATCGCTATGCAAGATGCGATTGATGATAGTGGTTTAACAGAAAAAGAAATTTCTCATGAACGCACTGGATTAATTATGGGTTCAGGTGGACCTTCAACTAAAAATCTTTTTAGCGCGCATAAAACTGTTATTGAAAAAGGTAGCCCTAAACGGATGGGTCCTTTTATGGTGACGAGAGGAATGTCATCAACAAATTCGGCGTGCCTTGCTACTCCATTTAAAATTAAAGGTGTAAACTATTCTATAACCTCCGCGTGCTCAACCTCAGCCCATTGCATTGGTAATGGTGTTGAACAGATACAGTTTGGTAAGCAAGATATAGTTTTTGCTGGCGGAGGAGAAGAATTGGATTGGACGCTATCGTGCCTGTTCGATGCTATGGGTGCTATGTCAAGTAAATATAATGATACTCCAGAGTTAGCAGCCCGTGCTTTTGATAGAGATCGTGATGGATTTGTTATAGCTGGTGGTGGTGGTGTGATAGTTTTAGAAGAATTACACCACGCTGTTTCAAGAGGGGCTCAAATATATGCTGAAGTCACTGGTTATGGTGCGACATCAGATGGATATGATATGGTTGCGCCCTCTGGAGAAGGTGGCGAGAGATCTATGAATTTGGCATTATCTACAATTGAAAACAGGAAAGTGAGTTATATTAATGCTCATGGTACATCTACTCCAGTCGGCGATGTTGCCGAGATAGAAGCCGTCAGGCGAGTTTTTCAACCTGGCTCAATTCCGTTAATATCTTCAACTAAGTCACTAACAGGCCATAGTTTGGGCGCAACTGGAGTACAAGAAGCAATTTATTGTCTCTTAATGATAAAAAATAATTTCTTAACTGCTAGTGCAAATATTTCAGTTTTGGATCCAAGTATCAACGAAAATGAAATCCTTACGGAAAGTATGGAGAATGTTGAAATAGACACGATTTTATCGAATAGCTTTGGCTTTGGTGGTACAAATGCGACGTTAGCGCTAAGTAAATTTCAGGATTAGTTTAATGAGCAATCTTATGGAGGGAAAAAGAGGGTTAGTTGTTGGAGTAGCTAATGAAAGATCGATTGCATGGGGTATCGCCAGCGTTCTTGCAAAACATGGAGCTGAGTTGGCCATTACTTACCAAACTGAATCCTTTGAGAAACGTGTTCGGCCTCTTGCAGAAAGTATTGGATCAAAGTTGGTAATTCATGCTGACGTTCAAGATCAACATTCTTTAATAAATCTTTTTGACGAACTTGAGGGAAAGTGGGGTAAGTTAGATTTCTTAGTTCACGCTATAGCTTATTCTGATAAGGACGAGCTAGTTGGAGATTTTATAAACACCTCACGACGCAACTTTTTAAATTCATTAGATATCTCTTGTTATAGTTTAATAGACTTGTCTCGCCGAGCTGCTCGATTAATGAAAGATAAAGGGTCAATTTTAACTTTAACTTATATGGGAAGCCAGAGGGTTACTCCTAATTATAATGTGATGGGTGTAGCTAAAGCAGCTCTAGAGTCAACAGTAAGGTATTTAGCAAATGATCTTGGTAGAAAAGGAATAACGGTTAACGCTATTAGTCCAGGACCTATGAAAACTCTTGCTGGAGCGGCAATTGGTGGCGCTCGAACAGTTTATCGAACAGCAGAGGAAAATTCTCCGTTAAAAGAAAATCCTTCACAAGAATCGGTGGGTGGCACTGCACTTTACCTGTTGAGTGAATATGGGAAGCATACCACTGGTGAAGTAATTTTTGTCGATGGTGGGTACCATATAATTGGAATGCCTCAGAGAGCCAATACGTGAACAATCGATGCTAAGTTGGGAAGAAAAAAATGAGTTTAAAAATATGTGTTTTTGATGCCTATGGAACATTGTTTGATATAAATTCGGCAGCTCGCCGATGTGCTTCTGAGCCTGGGAGAGAGAAATTTTCTGAATCTTGGCCTTCAATTTCTTCTCATTGGAGAGAAAAACAATTATCGTATAGTTGGCTGTTAAACATTTTGGGAGAGTATACTGACTTTTGGCAAGTTACCGAAAATGCTCTTGATTATGCATTAGAATTGGTTGGTCTGATTTCAGATAAAGAGTTAAAAGAAAGACTTTTAAATCTTTATAAAGAGTTAGATACCTATACCGAGGTGAAACCTGTTTTAAGAAAGCTAATTGAAAGAAAAATTAAATGTGCTATTTTATCGAATGGGTCCAAGATGATGCTCAATTCAGCAGTTATAAATTCTGGAATTGAGCCTTATGTTAATGCCGTTTTATCAGTAGATGAAGTGTGTATATTTAAGCCTGATCGTAAAGTGTATCAAATGGTATTAGATCGTCTACCATTTAGAATAGATGAGGTTCTTTTTATATCATCAAATGGATGGGATATTGTTGGCGCTTCAAGTTTTGGTTTTAAAACATTGTGGATAAATAGATTGAATTTGCCCGTTGATAGACTGCCGTTTGAACCTGATTCAATAGGTGATGATTTAAGTGTTATAGAAACATTTATAAATTGAATTGGCAACTAAAATATCGTCAAATATTTGTTGCTCTTGTATACTTTTTGGTAAATTCTAAGTACATGAATTATTAATAGTTTTAGGAAAAGAAACGTGGTTTCGATAAAATCAATTTTTGCAGCTGGCAAGAGGATTAAGGGAAATATAAGAGAGACGCCAATTGTCTCATCCCCTTTTCTGGATAAGATTGCAGGTAGACGAATTTTGATAAAAGCTGAATGTCTTCAACACACAGGTAGTTTCAAATTTAGAGGGGCTTGGTCTGCTATTTCTGCACTTAGTAAAGAAGAGCAAAAAAAAGGAATAGTAACGTATTCGTCTGGTAATCATGCTCAGGGAATTGCTGCTGTAGCTCAAGTCTTTGCCTGCCCTTCAGTTATAATTATGCCTTCTGACGCCCCGCAATTAAAAATTGAAAATACAAAATCATATGGTGCGGAAGTAATACTTTACGATAGGTTTTCAGAAAGTCGAGAAGATCTTGGTATAGCGATAGCAAAAAATAGAGAGCTTACTCTGATAGAACCTTATGACAATAGTTCAGTAATAGCTGGGCAAGGAACTTTGGGACTTGAACTCGTATCTCAGCTATCAAGAAGTTCTATCCAAAATGCGGATGTTTTGGTGTGTTGCGGTGGTGGGGGTTTAACAGCCGGTGTTGCTCTTGCATTGGCTGATGGTGCGCCGAACTTACGGGTTCGACCATGCGAACCAAAACATTATGACGATACATCACGATCATTACAAAGTGGTAAAAGAGAAGTGAATGTGGGATCTCACAGATCCATCTGTGATGCGATATTGACACCGACGCCAGGTGAATTGACGTTTCCAATTCTTAAGAAGCTTGCGGGTCAAGGATTAGTAGTATCTGATTTGGAGGTATTAATTACAATGGCACACGTTTTCCAGCGTTTGAAATTAATAGTAGAGCCTGGTGGCGCAGTAGCCCTCGCATCAGCGTTATTCCGAAAAGATCAAATTAAGGGTGATACTGTGGTAGCAGTTCTAACTGGTGGTAATACTGACGTTAAAACCTTTGAACGGGCCTTAGCTACTCTTAAAATTGATTAGATTTTGATAATTTAAAAAGTGTTCACCCGTCTTGCCTTATTTTTTCATTTTTTGGATCATATGGGCTGTCTTGAACAATTTTAGCATCCCATAATTTGTTAAACATTTTAACTTGAATTTTTTGTCCAATATTAGAATGTTCGGGTAAAACGTAGCCCATTCCGATACTACATTGAAAATGAACCGAGTATCCTCCTGATGTCAGTCTGCCTATCTTTTTGTTTTTTAAATAAATGGCCTCCCGTCCCCAAGGGTCGGCATATTCCGGGCCATCTAGCAGAATTGTAACACATTTTGATCTGATCGGTTTGGTTTCTAACATATCTTTTCCAAGAAAAATCTTTGACAGATCAATAAATCTATCTAAACCAGATTCTAATGGTGTTGCATCTCTTCCAAGTTCGGTACCAAACGCTCGATACGATTTTTCTTGACGAAGCCAGTTTTGTGCTCTTGCTCCAACCAACCTGAGGTTAAATTCTTTTCCGGCTTTATGCAATCGGTCAAAAAGGTAGTTTTGCATTTCCATTGGATGATGCAGTTCCCATCCTAACTCACCTGTGTATGCAACCCTTATTGCCATTACTGGACACATCCCAATTTCGATATCTTTATATGATAACCATGGAAATCTTTTATTGGATAAAGCATTTTCTTTGTCAAAATCATTGATCACAGATTTGATGAGATCTCTTGATTTGGGACCGGCAATAGCGAAGACGCCCAATTGATTGGTACAGTCTTGTATTTCAATATATCCAAAGTCATCAAATTTTCTCTCTGCGGCCTTTCGTAAATAATCGGCATCATAATCAGTCCATGCTCCTGCTGAGACCAAATAATATTCATTTTCTGATTTTCGAACTATGGTGTATTCTGATCGCGTCGTTCCAGCTAAAGTTAAGGCATATGTAAGATTTATTTTTCCAATGCGTGGAACTTTATTGCATGTAAACCAATCAATAAATTTTGTTGCACCCGGTCCTTTTACCAAATGTTTTGTAAAAGCCGTAGCGTCTATCAGCCCCACGCTTTTTCGAATAGCGGTTGCTTCTTCGACGGCATATTCCCACCAGTCTCCTCTTTGGAAGCTTCGAGAGGTTCGATCATCAAAATTTTCTGGTGCAAAATAATTTGGTCTCTCCCAGCCATTTACACTTCCAAATTGAGCACCATTTGCTTTCATTCTATCATAGCTCGGAGCAGTACGAAGAGGTCTACAGGCTTCTCTTTCTTCATCAGGATGATGTAGAACATAGACATGGTCATAGCACTCTTCATTTTTTCTTGCAGAGTATTCTGTTGTTATCCAGTTCCCGAACCTCTTAGGGTCAAGGCTTGCCATATCTATTTCAGCCTCCCCTTCAGTCATTAATTGAGCCAGATAATAACCTACTCCTCCAGCTGCAGTGATCCCGAAAGAAAAGCCCTCGGCTAACCACATATTATGTAAATTGGGCGCGGGGCCTACTAATGGATTTCCATCTGGAGTATAGCAAATTGGTCCGTTGAAATCATCTTTTAGACCGACTACTTCAGTTGATGGGATTCGATGGATCATCGAGAGATATTCTTCTTCGATTCGATCTAAATCGAGTGGAAATAGATCTGCACGAAAAGTATTGGGGACACCATATTCAAATCTTGCAGGCGCATTTTTTTCATATGGCCCAAGGATCCAACCTCCACGTTCCTCTCGAACATACCATTTTGCATCGGCATCACGAAGCACGGGGTGCTCTGGGTTAGTTTTTCTATACTCTAATAGTGCCTTATCACTTTCAGTGACTATGAATTGATGCTCTACTGGGATTGCAGGTATTTTTAGGTTAAGTAGTTTCGCTGTCGTTTGGGCATGGTTTCCTGTTGCGGTAATAACGTGTTCAGCGGTAATTTCAAATTGTTCTAGCCCTGCAATTAAATTTCCACCTTCCTCAATCATTTTGGTGCCTTTAACCGTCCATGCGCTTCCTGTCCAATAATAACTTTGGGTTTCACACTTTCGGTAAATTTCAACTCCAAGGTTTCTTGCCCCTTTTGCCATTGCTTGAGTGACATCTGCCGGGTTAATATATCCATCAGTTGGGTGGTAAATAGCACCTTTTAAATCTTCTGTGCGCACTAATGGCCATCGATCTTTAATCTCTTTTGGACTAAGCCATTCATAAGGAATTCCGACTGTTTCTGCTGTTGAGGCATATAACATATATTCGTCCATGCGTTCTTGCGATTGGGCCATTCTTAAATTGCCAACTATTGAAAAACCTGGATTTAGACCAGTTTCTTCTTCTAGACCTTTATAAAATTTAACTGAATAATCATGTATGTGACTTGTAGCAAATGACATGTTAAAAAGTGGAAGTAATCCTGCAGCATGCCAGGTCGAACCAGAGGTAAGCTCATCCCTTTCTAAAAGAATGACATCTTTCCAACCGGCTTTTGCAAGGTGATAAGCTATGCCGACGCCAATAGCGCCACCACCTACTATTAATGCTTTCACATGAGTTTTCATTTAATGTCTCCATTGGGTATGATTCTGATGTACCTTGCACATTGAAAATTTTAAATTAAAGCTACGACTAGATACAAGGCAATTGCGACTTATTTTGTAAATTGATGCAATTAATGCATCTATATTTTAACATGAAGGTATTAATATTGAATATTTTAAATCAACCATGGAAAGAATTGTTTGAACTCCCTGCCTTTGAAAAGATTATAGAAGAAGATTTCTTACCCGCTTTGATAGAGGCAATTTCTTTCGCGGCTCAAAATCTGGAAAGAATTTCCAGTACCACGGATTCTCCGAGTTTCATTAATACCATAGAGGCGTTGGAGGAATTTGATGAGGTGCTTTCAAGGTTGAGTGCGCTTTTTTTTAATTTAGCGAGTTCAAACTCAAATGAAAAATTAGAGGCAATTCAAATTGAGTTTGTTACTAGAGTTAGTAAATTTTATTCAAAAGTCTTTATGAATAAAAAGATTTTTTCTCGAATAGACATGCTGCATGACTTTGCGACAACGAAAAAGTCAAATTTTACTTATGAACAGAAACGTGTTTTGAACCATTACTGGAGCGATTATATTCGCTCAGGTGTGCAGCTTTCTGAAAAAAATCAACTTAAATTAAGAAAAATAACAACAAAACTTGCTGAATTAGGCGCTAAATTTTCTCAAAACATTTTGGCAGAAGAACGTCTTTGGGAGTTGGAATTATCAGAAAAGGATCTAGATGGCCTACCTTATGATTTAATATCAATATTAAAGCAATCAGGCTTAGAAAGGGGCTCTTCATTACCGATATTGACTTTATCGCGTTCACACCTTGTTCCTTTTTTGGAAAGTTCGTCGAGACGCGATTTAAGAAAAAAAGCACATTCTGCTTGGATTTCACGAGGTGCTAACAACAATGTAAACAATAATTATGAGATAATTAAAGAAATTATTTTATTGCGTAAAGACCGGGCTAATCTTCTGGGTTTTGAGAACTTCTCTGAATTTAAGTTGGAGAATGAAATGGCTGAAAATCCTAATAATGTAAAAAACTTTCTACAGAATGTCTGGAAATATGCCCATGTCAAGGCTTTAGAGGAACTGGAAGAGGTAAAACAAATCATGCAAGATGAGAAGGTTGATGGGCCTGTAATGCCTTGGGACTGGCGTTATTATCAATCTAAGGTAAAAAAACAACGTTTTGATTTTAATCCGGAAGATTTAAAGCCCTTCTTTGAATTGAATTCCATGATTGAGGCTGCATTTTTTGTCGCAAAAAAATTATTTAAGTTAGAATTTACTTCCGTACAATTTGTGGGTTATCACCCAGATGTCAGAACATGGCAAGTGAGTCGAAGAGGCATTCATATTGGTGTGTTTATTGGGGATTATTTTGCTAGAGATGGTAAACGATCTGGAGCTTGGTGTTCAAGTCTAAGATCTCAATCGCGTAATAAGAAAGTTGTTACTCCAATTGTGCTTAATGTTTGTAATTTTGCTAAACCACCTCAAAATGATGATCCCTTACTAAGTTTTGATGATGCAACTACGCTGTTTCATGAATTTGGCCACGCACTTCATAACTTGTTATCAAATGTGACTTATGATCGAATTTCTGGAACCTCTGTTGCACGAGACTTTGTCGAACTGCCTAGTCAGCTTTACGAACATTGGCTTTTAACACCTGAAGTACTCGAAAAATTTGCTATAAATAAAGAAAATGGAGAGAGTATGCCTCAGGAACTTAAGCAAAAACTTTTGAATTCAGTTACTTTTGGATCGGGTTTTGCAACA
>JAQWUC010000007.1 GCA_029242355.1 Paracoccaceae bacterium
AATCGTGTTGATGCGAAACAATTTCCAAACTCGGTATGTAAAGTTGTTTCTGAGGGTGCAACTAAGCTGCATTCATGCCAATTTTCGTATAATTGTGATGGAAAACCTGAATTCGTGAATGATTCTAAATCATATAAAAGAATACTCAAGCTCGCTAATATGTTTTATAGTGGGACAGCAAGATTACTGACTGGAGGCGCGACCTTTTACCATACAAAAGATGTTAACCCATCATGGACAAGTAAGTTGAAAAAAACTAGGCAAATAGGGGGGCACATTTTTTATAAGATTGAAAGTCGTGTTGCCCAAAAGTGATTAGTGTCATAACTTCTCATAAGAAATAAACACTAACGATATTAAAACTTTTGTGTAATTATATTAGAAAATTCGTGTTAACAAATTGATTAAAAGAGTGTAGGTCATGCAAACTGCTTGAATGATCTAGAGGATGAGTTATCATGGACAAGATCTTTGTTTCTAATTACATAAAGGAAGTTGAAATTGGCGCATTTCAATCTGAGCGCGACTGCACCCAGAGAGTAGAATTTAATGTTTGCTTGGAAATCGAACCATTAGTCAAGGAAGTTGATGATGATGTTGATAAAATTCTTTCTTATGACATAATAATTGAAGCAATAAATTTTGAATTAAAAAGCCGACGGTTTAATCTTCTTGAAACATTAGCTGAGAGAATAGCGGAGCGATGCCTAATTGAATCGAGAGTAATTGGGGTAGAGATAAAAATTGAGAAGCTTGATCGAATTCCTGGTTCATTAGGTGTATCTATTTCGAGAGTAAAAGGCAGTGAAAGAATAACTAAAAAAAGACCAATTATCAATATGGCTACTCAGCAGTTTTCTCTAATGAGTTTTTCTTCGTTTAATAATGATTTTGATCTAATGAAGAATTGGATTTCAGCACTATTAAAATCAAACCGGCCAATCTGTATGATCATTGAATCGGAACTAAGTTTTTACGATAAATTAGACTCTTCAGTTAAAAATGAGGTTGCGTTGCTGGCCATGGATCAAAATGCTTGGCTAGTTTCTAGTTTAGATAAACGCCTGCTTGTTGTCAGTACAAAAGCAGAGCTGTACTCGGGTTTGAAAAGCAATAAGGTCATTCTCTTTTGTCCAAGTCAATTCGTGAAACAAAGTTTTTCTGGTCTACAAATTTCAAAATATATGCTAACTGGTTTTTCTAGGTGGTTTGCAAGAGAGATGAACCTAAAAAATTTGTATTTTGTTGGTCCTCATCATAAAAAATGTAAAATTGAGGAGACTGGGCTTAATCAAATGTATTTACATAGTAGTGATTGGAATTGTTTTGTATGAGTTCTGAGCCAAACATCATATTTGATTTGGATGGGACGTTAGTTGATAGTGCCCCATCACTTTGCAAAGCCGGTAATTTTTTGTTGTCTAAGCTCGACAGACCGAAAATAGATGTTGAAACTTATAAAACTTTTATTGGAAAAGGCCTTTTGAAACAGATCGAACAATTATTAGTGCATACTGGTGGGTTACCAATTGAAGAGTTAGATAAACATATTAAATTATTTAGTGATTTTTATAATTCAAACGCATTGAAATCAACTTCAGTTTACGAGGGTGTCCATGATGCTTTGAAATCTCTTAAGTCTATGCCATCGAAATTAGCTATATGTACTCAAAAAATGGAAAAACCAGCACGAGCTGTACTTGGTGGTTTTGATTTAGATCAATATTTTGATGGTTTTTCTTTTGGTGACAGTTTGTCAGTAATGAAGCCTAACCCAAAAATGGTAACCTACTCCACTCGAAGTTTTAAAAAGGGACCTTTGATTTATGTTGGTGATAGCGAAATTGATGCCGTGACGGCTCAAAACGCCGGTGCAACATTTTTACTATTTAGTGGAGGATACAGAACTTCCTCAATAGAAGAAATAGATTGTTATGCTGTATTTGACAGTCATGCTGAACTACTCCCTTTGGTCGAAAAAATTCTAACAGATGGAATCTAGATGAGCATCTATTATCGACCAATTATCCAGAATGATGCGTCGAGACCAGACCACTTTTATTATCTTGGTGGCCAAAGAAAATGGTTTGATAAAGTGGAAATAATAAAACGAGGACAAAAGCCAATTATTCTGTCTGCTCACAAAATTCCACCGGAGGCTAGAAGAAAACTGACGGATGTTAGACGAAGTAATCATTTTGAACCTATTAGTGGACCATTAATAATGGGAATTATTAATGTAACTCCAGACAGTTTTTCTGATGGGGGAAGAAATTTCGAAACGTCGAAGGCAGTTAAAGCAGCTGAAAACATGATTGCTAATGGCGTAAACATCATTGACATCGGTGGGGAGTCTACTCGGCCTGGAGCAGAAGAGATTCCTGAAGATGTAGAGTTTATGAGGATTAGTCCATTGATAAGCGCTATAAAAAGTAAGCACCCAAAATGCAAAATTTCAGTTGACACAAGAAAGTCATCGGTAATGAGACGAGTTATAGAGTTAGGTGTTGATTTTATAAATGATGTCTCAGCTCTAACTTTTGATGAAAAAAGTAGAAAGGTTTTGGAAAAAGAAAATGCACAGATATGTTTAATGCATGGAGGTTTAAATCCAAAAAAAATGCAAAAGAATATTTTTTATGATGATGTACTTCTAGATGTGTACGATTATTTAGAAGATCGTATTGAGGTTGCTATTTCGGGAGGAATAAAAAAAGAAAATATTCTGATTGACCCTGGTATTGGTTTTGGAAAGACGACAAAACAAAATATAGTTCTAATTCGAAAGGCTAGTATTTTTCATAGTTTAGGGTGTCCTATTGTTTATGGTGTCTCAAGAAAGCGCTTTATTGGTGAGCTTGGGCAAGCTCCAAAGGTTAGTGAACGATTTCCAGGTTCAATGGCTGTTGCAATTGAGTTGATTCGACAAGGCGTGCAGGTAATACGAGTCCATGATGTTCAGAAAACTAGACAAGCGCTGGACTTATGGGAAGCGATATGTGAGGGGTAAACTTAAATGGATTGGAGAAGTCATTGAAAAGAACAATTTTTGGAACTGATGGAGTTAGGGGTCGTGCGAATGTGCCTCCAATAACTGCTGAGGTTGCTTTGCGTTTGGGACTTTCAGCAGGACAATATTTTCGATCTTCTTTGGGAACAAAAAGAGTAGTAATTGGTAAAGATACGCGGCGCTCTGGGTATATGCTAGAAAATGCAATGACTGCAGGATTCACATCTGTTGGGATGAATGTTTTTTTATTGGGACCTTTACCTACTCCGGCCATTGGTATGTTAACAAAATCAATGCGAGCTGATCTTGGCGTCATGATTTCAGCGTCTCACAACCCATTTTATGACAATGGAATAAAATTTTTTGGCCCTGACGGATTTAAACTTTCTGATGAAGATGAATTGAAAATTGAAGAGCTTTACCGCGAAGAACTTCCACTAGTATCTTCCGAGTCTATTGGCCGAGCTAGCCGGATTTCTGATGGTTTGGGAAGGTATATTGAAGCTGTGAAAACTACCCTTGACCCATCTTTCACCTTAGATGGCTATAAAATAGTAATAGATTGTGCTAACGGGGCATCATATAAAGCTGCCCCCGAAGTACTCTGGGAGCTCGGAGCAGAAGTAATTGAAATTGGTAATAATCCTAACGGTTATAACATTAATCTAAATTGTGGCTCCATGAATCCTGAAACTGCAGCTGAAACGGTTTTACGTGAAAAAGCGCATCTTGGTATTTGCTTAGATGGAGACGCGGACAGAGTTGTTTTGATTGATGAAAATGGCCTTGAGGTTAATGGCGATCAGCTTATGGCTCTGATTGCAAGTTTTTGGAAACAAAGTGATCGGTTACGAGGTAATGGTCTTGTTGCGACCGTAATGTCAAACCTTGGATTTGAGCGATATTTAAATGAAATTGGATTGCATCTAAAACGAACTCCAGTTGGCGATCGTTACGTGGTTGAGGAAATGAGGCGATCCAATTATAATTTGGGTGGTGAACAGTCTGGTCATATAGTCATGACTGATTTTATGACAACGGGTGATGGTTTAGTCGCTGCCCTTCAGTTTCTCGAAGCATTGGTCTTTTATGAAAAACCGGCGACTGAATTGCTCAATAAATTCTTACCCTATCCTCAGGTTATTAAAAACATAAAATACTCAGGAGATACTGATTTGCTTGAGAAAGACTCAATAAAGAAAATTATTGCAGACTCTTCTGAAAGATTAAGAAATGATGGTAGACTTTTGATAAGAAAATCAGGTACCGAGCCATTTATCAGAATTATGGCGGAACATCACGATCCAGACTTAATTAAAGAAATTGTTCAAATCATAAGTCATGCAATGGAGAGCTAAATTGTTATTACATTTATTTTTTTGCTTGAACTTAGCTACGTATTTGGATACTTCTGCCTTGGGCCTGTGTTCGTGTCGAGGGTGAGCGAATGTAAGCTCAAAAATTTCACCCTTAATTAGGAGCTAACGATGAAGCTCGTAAAAAAACCAGAGGTTAAGCCTCTGCGGCCGGAGTTTTCCTCTGGCCCCTGCGCAAAAAGACTGGGCTGGGATTTTGGGAATGTAGTAAAAAGAGCCTTTTTAGGTCGTTCTCATAGGGCAAGTGGTTCCAAATATCAAATAAAGAAGCTCATTGATTTGACAAAAGAGATACTTGAGATACCCGAAAGTTATAAAGTCGGTTTGGTTCCCGCGTCCAATACTGGTGCGTTTGAAATGGCGATGTGGTCTCTACTTGGGAAATTACCGGTCGATATCTTCGCGTGGGAGAATTTTGGTTTAGCTTGGGCTAATGATATCATTCAACAACTAAAAATTGAAGATTATCGGTTAATAGAGGAAGATTATGGTCTGTTACCTGAGATAACAAAATTACGCGATGGGTGCGATATATGCTTCACTTGGAACGGGACAACTTCTGGTGTTAGAGTGCCTAACGCAGATTGGATACCGCATAATCGAGATGGTTTAGTCCTCTGTGATGCCACTTCAGCTGTTTTTGGGCAGAAAATTGATTGGAAAAAATTAGATGCCATAACGTTTTCTTGGCAAAAAGCTATGGGTGGCGAAGCGGCTCATGGTATGCTCGTACTAAGTCCAAAAGCGATTGAAAGATTAGAGAATTATAACCCTGATAGACCGTTACCAAAAGTTTTTAGATTAGTAAAAGGTGGTAAGTTGATAGAGGAAATTTTTTCTGGAGAAACTATTAATACACCATCAATGTTATGTATAGCTGACGCCTTAGACTCACTTGAATGGCTGCAAAGTTTGGGTGGCATCAATGTAGCAATTTCAAGGGCAGATGCTAACTTTAAAACCCTACAATGTTGGCTTGATGAGCAAGATTGGATTGAAAATTTAGTTGGCGTTGGTGCACATCGTTCCAACACATCAGTGTGTTTGAAAATCGTTGATAAAGATTTTTTAAATCTTTCGAACGAGAAACAACGTGGATTTATAAAGTACTTTGTAGCTTTGTTGGAGAGTGAAGATGTTGCTTATGATGTTAGTGGCCACAGGGAAGCTCCCCCAGGCTTACGGATTTGGTGCGGCGTCACTATTGAGAATAAAGATTTGTGTGATTTGTTACCTTGGCTGAAATGGGCTTTTGAAAGTTCTAAGATTGCGTTGGAGTAGTATGGTTTTCTATTGCCCAAGAATTGGAGAACAAGATGAATAAAGAAAAACTTAAAGTTTTAATTTCAGACAAGCTGTCAGTTGCAGCTATAGAAATTTTTAAGGACAATGGTATACAAGTTGACTTTAATCCTGAAATGGGAAGAAATCCGCAAGAGATGATCAAGAAAATTAGTGAATATGATGGATTGTCGATCAGATCTAACACAAAAGTTACTTTTGATCTTATTGAAAAAGCAATTAATTTAAAAGTGATTGGAAGAGCCGGTATCGGAGTTGATAACATTGATATTACGGCAGCTTCGGCCAAAGGAATTGTCGTAATGAATACTCCGTTTGGTAATTCAATAACTACGGCTGAACATACAATTGCAATGCTTTTGTCAGTTGCGAGGCAGATTCCAGATGCAAATGCTTCTACCCATGCAGGAAAGTGGGAGAAAACTAAGTACTTGGGTACTGAAGTTACAGGAAAAACTCTTGGGTTAATTGGTGCTGGCAACATAGGTTCAGTCGTAGCCTCAAGAGCAATCGGTTTAAAAATGCGAGTAGTCGCTTATGATCCTTTTCTCTCTTTGGAAAGAGCTCAAGCTATTGGAATCACAAAAGTTGAAACATTGGTAGAAGTGCTTAATTGTTCGGATTTTGTGTCGCTTCATTTACCTAAGACTGAAAAGACAAAAAATCTGATATCCACAGCAGAACTACAATCGATGAAGCGTGGAGCAAAACTTATAAATTGTGCTCGAGGTGGACTTATAGATGAAGAGGCTGTTGCGTTATCCATTACGTCTGGGCATTTAGGTGGTGGGGCGTTTGATGTCTTTAGTGAGGAGCCTGCAATTACCAATCCTTTGTTTGGTATAGCGAATGTCGTGTGCACACCTCATTTAGGAGCTTCTACCAAGGAAGCACAAGAGAAGGTAGCCCTACAAATTGCAGAGCAAATGTGTGATTATCTGAAACGAGGGGCGGTATCAAATGCCCTCAATGCTCCCTCATTAACAGCTGAAGAAGTCCCAGTTTTAACTCCTTGGATTAACGTGGCAAAGGCAATTGGTAGCTTTGCGGGGCAAGTTACAGAAAATCCAATAAAAGAAATTGAGATTGAATTTGCTGGAGCGGTTGGAAAATTAAACTTAAAACCTCTTATAGCTGCTACGACAGCGGCATTATTAATTCCATTAGTTGGTGAGGGTACGGTAAATATGGTTTCGGCGCCAATTATAGCGCGACAGCGAGGAATTAACATTTCCGAAATTAGGAAAGATTCTAATGGTGCGTTCGAATCATATGTTAGATTAACTGTTGTCACTGAAAACCAAAGTAGATCAATAGCTGGGACTATTTATTCTGATGGCAAACCTCGTTTCATTCAAATAAAAGAGATTAACTTGGAGGCAGAACCTCAGAAATTTATGCTCTACACTACAAATATCGATGTTCCGGGTTATATCGGTGCACTAGGAACTGCACTTGGTGATATGAATGTTAATATCGCAACTTTTGCGTTAGGTCGTTCCCAAAAGAATGGTCAGGCGATTGCTCTTTTAGGCGTTGATAATAAAATTACTAATTCTATCCTTAAAAAGATACGTGATCTTCCTCAGGTTATAACAGCGCACTTTCTAGTTTTTTGATCTAATTCTTTTATTCTTGCGAGAAAATAGATTTTTAGATACTTACAACGTCGACCTGATATTATAAATAGATTCCTATTTGTCACGGAAGGCACAGAAAAATGGAGGTGGGATGGCTAACGTCGTTGTAGTTGGTATGCAATGGGGCGATGAGGGGAAGGGTAAGATTGTTGATTGGTTAAGTGCCCGAGCCGATGTTATTGTAAGGTTCCAAGGAGGACACAACGCTGGGCATACGTTGGTTATAGATGGAATTACACATAAACTTTCCTTGTTACCGTCTGGGATATTGAGAGAAAATAAACTCTCAGTAATTGGCAATGGTGTTGTATTAGACCCGTGGTCTTTGATAGAGGAGATAGCGAAAGTTCGGTTGAAGGGAGCACATATTTCAAATGAGAATCTGGTTATAGCTGAGAATATTCCCTTGATTCTACCTCTCCATCAAGATTTAGATCAGATCCGTGAAATTGCATCGGGTAAGGCAAAAATAGGAACAACGGGAAGGGGGATAGGACCCGCATATGAGGATAAAGTCGGTCGTCGTGCTATTAGGCTGTCAGATTTAGAGGATGACCAAACTTTAGATGAAAGATTAGACAGACTTTTGGCTCATCATAATCCGCTTAGAGATGGCCTTGGTGCCGATAAAATCGATAAAAACAAACTTAGGTTGAAATTAAAGGAAATATCAAAAAGTGTGTTGCCATTTGCTGGTCCGGTTTGGAAGATATTAAACGAGAAAAATAGAGCAGGCAAAAAGCTCTTATTTGAAGGGGCTCAAGGTAGTTTACTCGATGTTGATTTTGGCACGTATCCTTATGTAACCTCATCTTCCACAATTGCTGGGATGGCGGCGGTCGGTTCGGGAGTGGCACCAAGCGCGATTAATTTTGTTTTAGGAATTGTAAAAGCTTATACAACTCGTGTTGGTGAGGGACCGTTTCCGTCTGAGCTTTTTGATGAAGTGAGTAATCATTTGGCAAGAGTCGGGCATGAAAAAGGCACAGTCACAGGTCGGGATAGGAGATGTGGGTGGTTTGATGCTGTCTTAGTAAAACAAACCTGCACTGTGAGTGGAGTTGATGGAATTGCTTTAACTAAATTGGATGTGTTGGATGGATTAAAAAAAATAAAAATTTGCACGGGTTATAAATTGGGAATGAAAAAATTGAATTACTTGCCGTCAGCAGCATCATTGCAAAAAAAAGTTCAGCCTATATATGAAACCCTAGAAGGTTGGAGTGGGTCTACTGTTGGAGCAAGAAGTTGGTTGGATTTACCACCAAACGCCATAAAATATGTTCGTAGGATTGAAGAATTAATAGGGTGCACGGCTTCTCTAGTTTCAACTAGTCCCGAAAGAGATGATACCATTTTAGTTAGAGACCCATTTGAACACTGATGAAAATTAATTATAAAACTAGGCGTAAATTATCTTTACTAATTTTGTTGGTTGGAATTCCTTGTTATGCAGCTTTTGTCGTAACTTTAATGGAATTTTTGGTTAATCTACCCACGTTTGTAGAGTTGTTAATCTATGTTTTTTTTGGGATCGTGTGGGTTTTTCCGGTTAAATTTGTTTTTCGAGGTATTGGACAAAGTGATCCAGACGACTATTGATAAATTTGCAACTAAAAAGTTTCGTTTTAGTTTTTACCCTATGAGATTAAGTTTTAAATGAGCAAGAAATTAAATTTACGCTACCAATCTGTAACAATTATCGGAGGAGCTGGGTTTTTGTTAATGGATTTGGAGGACTGTTTGACCCATGGTTCCACTTTAATATCAGCGGACGGAGGAGCGAATAATCTTGATAAAACAAAATATAAGCTTGATTATATTATTGGTGACTTTGACTCTTTAAGCAATGAAAATTTACGGAAAAATGGAGAAGTTAAACTTATCGAGATTAAAGAGCAAGAGACTACAGACTTCGAAAAGTGTTTATATTCAGTAGATGCTGCTACTTATTTTTGTATTGGATTCATTGGTCGCAGATCTGATCATTTTTTGTCAGTGTGCTCAACTCTGGTGAAGTACCATTATAAACGAGTAATTTTGGTTGGTGCTTACGATATAATATTTCATCTACCAAAAACTTTTGAAATAGAGTTACCTTTGGGTACTCGGTTATCACTTTTCCCAATGCGACACATAATTGGAGTCAGTGATTCTGGATTGCAGTGGTCAATAGCTGGTCTAGAGTTTGAACCGTCAAAAAGGATTGGGACGTCCAATGCAACTGTGAAAAAAATGGTGAAAATAACTTTGTCTAATAATGGTATGCTTTGTATCATACCTAGATCTTGCTTCAAACATGTAATTGAAGCATTTCGCAATTAATAATAGGCAGAAGGGTTAATAAGAAATGAGTTTTTATCTAAAAATGTTTTAAACAACCTATCTTTATTGATTGTAAAATAATAGTAAAAACTGTAACGCTTGAACCCTGGAATAGAGCTAAGATTGTTAATGCAATAAATTAGAGGGTTAAATGGTTGTTGACATAACTTCTAATGATTTGGGTAAGAGAGCTGCGGCGGCAAGAGCATTGGAATTTGTTGAGTCTGGAATGATTTTAGGCCTAGGAACTGGCTCAACAGCAGCGTGGTTTGTTAAACTTTTGGCAGAGAAAATTATAACAGAAGGTTTAGTGGTTTCGTGTGTGCCAACTTCAAGAATTACGAGAGATCAAGCTTATTCCTTAAAAATTCCCCTTACTACACTAGAAAAGACTGATTTTATTGATTTGGTAGTTGATGGTGCAGATGAGTTTGATCTTGACTTCAATTTGATTAAAGGGGGAGGAGGAGCATTGCTCCAGGAAAAAATTGTTGCCTCGGCGGCTAAGCATATGTTGGTTATTACGGACAGTTCAAAGGAATCTTTATGCCTTGGTAGTTTTGATTTACCTGTGGAAATAGTCAAATTTGGAGCAAGCTCCACAAAAAGATTTGTTGAAAATATTGTGCGGGACCTTGGGTATCATGATGTTTGCGCGAAATATCGAAAAAATGCTGATAATGAACGATTTGTGACTGACGAAGGGCATTTAATTATTGATCTGGCACTCAAAAAAATTAATGAGGTAAGTGTCTTGCAAGACCACTTGATAAAGTGCGCTGGAGTAGTTGAAACAGGTCTGTTTTTGGGAATGGCAAAAACCATTGTTATTGGAAATTCTGATGGTAGTTGTAAATTAATCGGAGTTTCAAAAATTTGATGGCTGAAAGCGATTTTGATCTTTTTATAATTGGAGCTGGTTCTGGAGGCGTTCGTGCAGCTCGATTGGCAGCCTTGGAGGGAGTTAAGGTCGCAATTGCGGAAGAATTCAGGTATGGTGGCACCTGCGTCATCCGCGGGTGTGTTCCTAAGAAATTAATGGTGAATGCTGCAGATTTTAAGGACTATTTAGCGGACTCGGTAGGTTTTGGTTGGGAACTTGGGAGTACTACCTTCTCATGGGAAAAGTTTTTGAGATCAAAAAACCGAGAGATTGATCGACTTGAAAATCGTTACTATGACACTCTGCAAACAAATGGTGTAGAAATTTTTCGATCGCGGGCAAAAGTACTTTCACCGAATAAAATACGATTGACTGATGGAAGAATTTACCAGTCAAAAACTATATTAATAGCAACAGGGAGCAAACCGTTTGTTCCAAATTTTAGTGGTTACGAATATGCTACGACATCAAATGACATTTTTGATATGGAGAAGTTACCAAGTCGAATGCTAATTGTAGGTGGGGGTTACATTGCTTCAGAATTTGCGGGTATTTTTAACGGAATGGGGGTGAATGTTTTGCAAACCTATCGTGGTGATAAATTACTTCGAGGTTTTGATAATGATATTAGGGAGCACCTTACAGTTTCAATGGTTGATCGAGGTATAAACGTATTGTGTGGCGTGGAGGTTCTTAAGTGTCAAAAAAATAGAAGTGGATTGTCCGTTTCCTTGTCTAATGGTTCTATAGTTGAAACCGATTTATTATTCTTTGCAACAGGTCGGACTCCTAACACAGTAAAGTTGGGTTTAGAGGAAGTTGGGGTTGAACTTGATTCTGATGGAGCGATTAAAATAAATAAGCTACAACAGACTTCAGTTTCTTCTATCTATGCTATCGGAGATGTGACAAATCGATTAAATTTGACTCCAGTTGCTATTCGGGATGCCATTGCTTTTGTCGAAACTGCTATTAAAAATAATCCTTCAGTACCTGATCATGAGCTAGTGCCTACTGCTGTGTTTACTCGACCTGAAATAGGAACGGTCGGCTTAACAGAAGCAGAAGCCTCGGCAAAGGGTCCAATAAAAGTTTACAAAACACAATTTAAACCTCTGGCAAATGTAATTGCCGTTAGAGATGAGGTAACGATTATGAAGATGATAGTCGATGAAGTGACACGAAAAGTGTTAGGTTGTCACTTGATTGGACCTAATTCGGCTGAATTGATACAATTAGCAGCAGTCGCCATAAAGATGGGAGCTAGCAAAGAA
>JAQWUC010000008.1 GCA_029242355.1 Paracoccaceae bacterium
CCCACTAGGACATTAATTTTTTCAAACCAAAACGGACGTGGTTCAAAATTTTCAGGACGTTTTTCCTTCGATTCAAATACCTGAAAGATCGCGTCACCAAAAGCAGGCAGAAACGCTCAAATTTCAGTTTTCTCCTCTTCAAGCGGCAATGAGATCAACTAACAAAGAAATTTCAACCATTTTTTAACAACTTCTTTTACTGTGAACCCATTCAGAATAAAAAATCATGGCCCCATACGCGAGTAATGGAACCTACCATCCACTAGATTACTATGTGGCGGGTATGCCACCGATAAAAATTAGGGTCGAGAGATTCAAGAGAAGTGTGAGGGGTTGTGATAACCCAAACCCTCAAGAGGTTAATGTTCACAGATTAACTATGATCTGAACGAGCTTATTAAGGAACGACCCTAAACTTTTAATTACAAAAATAAGATCAATTCTAAGTAATGTGTTCCATCTTAACTCATTAAAAAAATTGAGGTTCTTTAATTCTAAGTAAGTGCTCTATCCAAATGCGAATAACCTCCATCAACAACCAACCACTGACCTGTCATGTGCCCTGCCCACCGAGACAAAAGAAATACTATCGGCATCGCTACTTCCTCTGCTTGTGTCATTCGATTTTCAAGAGGAATACGACTTATAATTCGTTTTAGTTTTTTATCTGGGTTTTCAAATCCTTCGAGCCACTTTTTGTACATTGGTGTCATCGTTTCTCCAGGGATAACCGCATTCACGCGAAGCCCACAATTTGCGAATTCGGTGGCCCACTCTCGGGTCAATGCTAAAATACCACCCTTTGCGGCGGCATAAGCAGAAGTTCCAGATTGACCTGTTAAAACAACCTTAGATGAAACATTAACTATCGAACCATTAGATTTTTTAAGCTCTGGAACGCACAAATTTGCCATAGTGTAATAATGAACAAGATTCTTCTCCAGAGATCTACGAAATTCTTTTGTTCCAGCTGTCAAGCCAACAGAATCATTTATACCAGCATTATTTACTAGACCATCAATTTTACTCAACTCAGCCAAGACATCCTTCACAGCCTCATTACAATCTTGATCATTACAAAGATCCAAAGTTTTCCAAACTGAACGTGGCGATTTTTTTTTAATATGATTGTAGAAAATGCTATCTGGTTTTGATTTATCAAATATAACGGGAGTTGCACCATTTGATGAAAGTTTCTCTACCACTGATGCCCCTATGCCTGAGCCTCCTCCAGTAACAATAAATATTTTTCCTTCTAAACCAAGATCCATATTATTCTCATTCAATTGCATCAGCTAATGAATCATATCAAAATTTATCATTTGTGCTCAAGTTAATTATCGCTAAAACTTTACTATGGAATCATTGAAGGATAACAGATTAATGTCAATCAAATCTATTAATTACGCTAAAACAAGTCCAAACATTAATCATTGGCCGGAACGCGTAGAACTTGCAGCCTCTTTTCGTTGGGTTGAGAGGTTAAACATGCATGAAGCAGTTGGAAATCATCTCAGTTTGGCAGTAAATGAGGATGGAACACGATTTTTGATAAATCCCAATTTAATGCATTTCAGTCTAATAAAAGCGTCTAATTTACTTTTGATTGATGCAAATGACTTTGAATCTCTTAATAAAACTAACTCGCCAGACCCATCGGCCTGGGGCTTACATGGTTCAATTCACAGACGCTGTCCACACCATCGATGCCTAATGCATGTCCATTCAGTCTATGCGACTATCTTAGCAAGTCTCGCTGATAGCAATTTACCTCCTATTGATCAAAATTCTGCGGTATTCTTTAACCGTACGGTAATTGATAATAATTATGGAGGTTTAGCTTTTGAAGAAGAAGGGGAACGCTGTGCAACCCAATTGAATGACCCTAAAAAAAAAGTGATGATAATGGGAAACCATGGTATAATGATTATGGGTGATAATGTAGCCGATACTTTTAATCGCTTATATTATTTTGAGCGTGCTGCAGAAACATATATCCAAGCGCTTCAGACAGCTCAGCCCTTAAGGATATTATCCGATGAGGTCGCCGAAAAAGTTGCCCAAGAAACCGAAAATTATCATGGCTTTGCCAAGCGCCACCTAGAAAACTTAATGGCTATTCTTGACAAAGAGGACTCAGATTACGCAACTTGAGGGAAAATATGTCTGATGATGTTCGTACCATCGCCTAGACTCATTTCACTAGGGTTGGATCACGGTGGACCCAGTTCGATTCAAACGAGGAAATCTTTGCAGATACTTTTGAGGCGATACGCCGAGGTGGCGATAAATGGACCCCGACTCATCAATGACCCAATGGATTGAGATTTGACCAACCACAAATATTAAGAAAAAAGAACTATGGTATTATTTGATTAAATAGTCTCGCTAAGACGATACCACACATTTGTTTAATATCAGTCAGTCCAATGAACTAAGTTGTACTTGGTCACTGGAAACTACACCCGATTGAAAAATGAAACGCAATCGTAAAATTTAGTTCAAAAAGATATTTATCATAATTTAAATTAACGAGGCTAGCCAGTACATCCCCGTTTAAAGAAGAGAGCGATTTTAACGATTTTCTAGGCGTTTAACGATTTATAAATTTCGTGAAGTTCCTCATTCAATCGGCTTGCATGGGCCATCACGTTTGGGTCAACTTGGACCGCTACTTGACTCAAAATTCCATTTAGAGCATCGTCATAATTAAGTCCAAGCTTTTGCATTGAACGAAGGGCAGTATTTACGATTTCAACAATTACTTCGGCCTGAAACTCACTATCTGTATTAGCCGCACCATCTAGACTAGACTGATTATCTGACATAGAAACACCTCTTTCAAAAGAAAGTGGTCTGCAAAAAGCGCGCCAAACGAATTTGTTTGATTAATCTAATCAAAATGAGGTAAAGCAAACAGACTTTACGACCTTTCCCAAGGCACAATAAATTGGTTTAATGAAGCGCCTATGGTTTCATTTTTAATCTCATCTGGAGCAGAGATTAATGCTGTAAGCCCATTTACTTTGTCCTCAACAACATCATTGACGCTTGCTTTAATATTTTTATCCTGGAGTTCTAAATTTAAAATTCGAGTAATAGCCATTTTTCTCAGCTCAGGTTTGAAAATTTTTCCAACTGGTGTTTTGGGTAATTCTGTCAAAACCTCTATGTAAACGGGCATTGCTAATTTATTATCTAAATTTTCCTGAACAAATTTCATAAGTTCCTCAGAATGAGTTGTGGAATCTTTCATAAGTTCCAAGTAAGCGCAAGGTGTCTCTCCCAAATGAGAATCTGGCTGACCAACTGCTCCCACCATAGCAACAGAAGGGTGACCACTCAAAACATCTTCAATTATGGCCGGATCCACGTTATGTCCGCCTCTTATAATAAGGTCTTTAGCTCGTCCTGTAATCCATAAGTATCCATCACTATCAAGTTTACCAAGATCACCCGTTCTCAAGTGGGTTCCAAAAACGAAGAGATTCTTATTCTTGCGACTATCAGTGTAAGTTTTACCTACAAGCACTCCAGGATTGTTAACACAGATTTCACCAATTTCGTTGACTTCACACTCATTCAAAACTTTTCCATCTTCACTCAAATTCACAATTTTTACATCGCTATATGGAAACGGGATCCCGACTGATCCGATCTTTTTTGTTCCTGCGGGCGGATAACCGGATATCAAGCAGGTTGTTTCAGTCATACCATAACCTTCTAAAATTTGAAGTCCTGTGGCCTGTTCAAACTTATTAAACAATTCCTTTGGTAATGGAGCCGATCCACAAAGAGCATATCTTAGTGACGATACATTAGAATTAACTTCAACTTGCATAAGCGCGGATGCAGCGGTAGGCACCATGACAAAAAAGGAGACTTTCCACCGTTCAACTAACTTCCAAAAATTTTCAAAAACACTCTCGCCCCTATAACCTTGCGGAGTCGGAAAAATAATATGCGCGCCAGAAGTAACACAAGTCATAAGCATAGGGTAGACAGCAAAAACGTGAAACATAGGCAATGGGCAAAGCATACTATCATTCTCATCCCAGTCAATTACACTTAAAAGTCCCCAGCCTTGGTACAACATCCCTCTAATGCTATGTTGAGCAATTTTAGGTGTACCAGTTGTTCCACCAGTATGAAAACACGCAGCAATTCTGTCATTCACAGAAACTTCGAACGACAGCGTGTTTCCTGCGTGATTGTTAATAAATTCATCAAACGCAACAATTTTAGCAGAATGAGATCGAGTTATTTTTGGTCTGAGCAACCCGACAAGCCAGGTTAGTGGCGGCTTTAGGTAGCGCAAAAGATCAATCTCAATCAAAGTTTCAACTCCTTCGGTCATCGATAGGGCTTCATTTACTCTTTGGGCTACATCAGTTTTTGGAAAAGTTTTTAGTGAAATAACTGCTCTAGCTTTTACCTCATTCAGTATTCCAGCAATCTGCTCAGGACTTAAAAGAGGGCTTATCGGGCAAACGATTCCAACTGTTGTTCCTGCTAGAAACGAAACAATTGCTTCGGTACAATTAGGAAGCACATACGCGACCACATCAGTTTCTTTAATCCCAATTGACCTCAACGCATTAGACGTTTTTGTTACTTCACGTGTCAATTGCTCCCAAGAAAGTGTCTCTGCAGGATCATTTGGTCCCGACTTGAGTTGAAAAGACAGGGCATCCTTATTTGGAAATTTCTTCGCTGTTTTTGACAACAGGTCGTAAATACTCTTCGCTTGTAATCTTTCATCAAGTGGTTTTTCCTGTTCGATTTTTTTTGTATCAGCTATTGTTGCGTAATTCTTCATAATTATCTCCACTTATTAAGATTTATAGTTCTCGTAAAGATCATGACTTTTTTTTTATTTTTGATCAAGAAAAGATCATGCCAAAAATAATTTAATAATTTAGAATAACTTACCGCGTCATTGATCGCTCAGTTGAATCTGGGCTAAAGTTGAATACAAGCCGCCTTGTCCAATCAATTTAGTATGACTACCACTTTCTACGATAGACCCTGAATCCAAGACAATAATTCGATCTGCCTTTTTTACAGTCGATAAGCGATGCGCAATTACTATTGTCGTCCTATTAAGTGATAAACTCTCTACGGCTGTTTGGACTGCTTTTTCTGAAACTGAATCCAATGAAGATGTAGCTTCATCCAATAATAAAATTGGAGCATCTCTCAGAACCGCTCTCGCGATTGCAACCCGCTGTCGCTGTCCTCCAGATAACATGATACCCCTCTCCCCCACAAAAGTATCATAACCAAGTGGCAATTCAGAAATGAAGTTATGTGCATCTGCAGCAATCGCAGCTGCTTTCACCTCATCATCTGTTGCAGTTGGACGGCTAAACCGAATGTTATCCATAGCAGTCATGGCGAATATTATAGGATCCTGTGGAACCAATGATATGTTTTCTCTGAGGCTCTTTTTAAAAAGCGTTGAGATATCACAATTATCGAAGGAAATACTCCCATTGCTTGGATCATAAAATCTTAATAATAGCTGAAATAAAGTTGTTTTTCCCGATCCTGACGGTCCAACCAAAGCAACAGTTTCACCAGAGCTAATTTCGAGATTTAAATTTTTAATTACCTTAACTTGTGGTCGAGCTGGATAGCTAAAAGATATATCTTTGAAACTCACACCCCCATGTATTGGTAAGCTAAGGTTATGAGGATTTTTGCTCTCGGGAACATTATCCTCAATTGCCAAAATCTCTAATAACCGTTCGCTGGCACCTGCCGCTCTCTGCAACTCTCCAAAAGTTTCAGAAAGAGCAGCTATACTTCCCGCAACCAAGACCGAATAAATTAAGAATTGGACAAGCTGTCCCTCCGTCATTAAACCATTTTTAACACTTAACGCTCCGAACCAAACAACGACCACTATCCCGGTAAAGACAAAAAATATCAACATAGCAGTTAAAATTGACCTCACAAAAATTCTTTTCTTAGCAACTAAAAAAGATTCTTCAGTCATATGAAAAAATTTATTTATAGAAAAAAGTTCATTAGTATTTGCCTGGACTGTTTGCGCGGCAACTAGTAATTCTGCGGCCACTCCAGACGTGTCCGCTATCTTATCCTGACTTGTCCGACTAAGCTTACGCAATTTATTCCCAAGAATTAAAACGGGTAAGAGTATTAACGGAACTATTAAAAAAGCGAGACCAGTCAATTTAGCTGAGGTATAGGTCATAAACCCTAAACCTCCAACTAGAATTAGAACATTTCGCATAGCAAAAGACACTGACGAGCTTACAACAGAAAGAATTAATGTTGTATCTGTTGTTAACCGCGACAATATTTCACCTGTTAAAATTCTTTCAAAGAATTCAGGACTCATGTTTATTACTCGGCTAAACACGGCAACTCTAATATCACCGACAATACGTTCTCCCAATCTTGTTACAAGATAATATCGGCCAGCTGTGCCTAAGGCCAAAAAACCAGCCATTACTACAGCAATTAAAAAATATTTATTCGTTAATCTAACGGAATCATTCGCGAAACTATCTACTATTCCTCTTACGGCTAAAGGTAGTAATAACGATAATATAGCGGTCAAAATAAGTACTGTTGTGGCAGCGAAAAGCCATTTTTTATATGGAATAAAAAACTTATAAAGACCTGTTAAATATGATAAATTTTTAGATTTCTCTCTATCGGAGCTATCAATATTCTTACTTTTCAAATTAATCGAATTTGGGGCCACCTTATTAGTCACAGAAACTTCCTTTAAAAACTTACAAAATAGATCAAGTAGCGTATACGAGATAGGTATAGAAAATTTGGCTTGTTCACAATGCCATAACTTTAGGCTAGAAATTTTTTTATTTGATATAAATCAAATTGTGATAAGTAAAATTGAAAGTAAATGAAGTGATTAAATTTGAAATATTTTCTGATCCAATTTGTCCTTGGTGTTTTTTAGGAAAAACATGGTTCGACCAAGCTCGACAGGAGTATCCTGAACTCACCTTTGAAGTTATTTGGAAACCGTTTCAGTTAAATCCTGATATGCCTAAATTTGGCATGGAACGCTCTTATTATCTAAATCAAAAATTTGGCAGCAGGCAGCAAGCAATCACTGCATATAAACCTATCGTAGAGGCGACGATAAAGCATAATATAAAAATTAATTTTGAAGCTATTCGGAGAACTCCAAATACACTTGATGCTCATCGATTGATTTACTGGAGCAATATTGAAGAAAGTCAGGATAAAATAGTCTCTGCGTTATTTAAGGCATACTTTCAGGAAGGAAAGGACATTGGCAATAAAGAAGTGTTAATAGAAATTGGTTCAAGAAGTGGAATGCAAGCAGAATTGATTGATCGCCTCCTTTCATCTGATCAGGATAAAGAATTAATAAAAACTCAAGACCAAGAAGGGCGAAAAACTGGAATAGCTGGTGTGCCGATGTTCATAGTAGATGGTACATATGCCGTGTCTGGCGCCCAACAGAAAAAATTTTGGGAAAAAGTTTTTTTACAGATTAAAAACAATCAAAATTCTCAAAATTAAATTTCAAATCATTTCTCAATTTGATTGAATTATCGGGAAATACACAAATATGAAGAATAAAAATTATGGTGCCTCACACAAAACTATTAACGTAAGTGCAAAAAGGTTTGATATGAGTCCCTTCATGTCAAAATATTCTAATGCACAAACTGTTTATGGCATTTATGCAAATCGGTTTTACCCGTTATCAACACAAGATGATCCAACCGAGACCTACTGGAACCTAAAAAATAATGTCATGCTTTACGACGTTCCGGAAAAGCCTTTAGAAATAAGCGGACCGGACTCAATTCAACTTTTGGAGACTATTTTCACCAGAACAATAACTGACTTAAAGCTTTATCGTGCGCGATATACCATAGCTTGCACTTTTGAGGGTGGCATTTTTATGGACGGGGTTCTGATACGGTTAGAAAAAAACAAATTCTGGTACATCCACGCAAATGGCGATTTTGAAACATGGCTTATAGCTCACTCACAGGATTTAAATGTAACCATCCGAGATCCACAATCATGGGCAATTCAGATACAAGGACCAAATGCGTTAAAACTTTTAAAAAAAGCTGTTCCAGAACTAAATTTAGAAGAATTTAAATATTTTCATGCTCTCAAGTTAAATCTTAATGGTCAAAACTTTCTTGTTTCACGAACCGGTTGGACTGGTGAACTTGGTTTTGAAATCTACACGAATGGTCCTAACGATGACTATGGCAACCTTTGGGATTACTTTATGGAGAATGGAAAAAATCTTGGAATTATGACTGGAGGCTTAGATTCCATGGGAATTAGAAGAATTGAGGCTGGCATTCTCGATTATGGAACAGATATGAATCGAATGAATAATCCATTTGAAATGGGTCTGGGTTCATTCGTTGATCTAACAAAAAACAATTTCATAGGAAAAGAAAAACTTCTCCACATTAATAAGGAAATCCAGTTTTATGGAGTTACCTGTAATAAAGCAATTCCATTTGGGGGATTGGAAATCTTAGAAAACAAACAAGTTGTAGGACATACAACTGTTGGAGCCTTCTCCCCTTATCTCAATAAAGGGATTGGATATGTTTTATTCAAAAATCGAGGAAATTGGTTAGGAAAAAAATTGCTCTTGCGAAATATGGATAAAACTTTGTATGAATGCACTATAACTACTCTCCCATTTTACGACGTATTAAAAAAAATTCCGCGGGGAGTTATCTAAAATATGGTCGCAGCCTACCCATTAAAAACAAGGAACCCTTATGAAAAATAAAAATATTTATGAAAACCTCAGTATGCTGGGCTCTGAGGTATCGCAACCAAATTCTCCAGACGAGGCAATCCTTGAAAAGGTGGCTAATCCTCAGTCAGGGACACAATTTAACGTCAGATTTGTTGTGCCAGAATTTACGTCTCTGTGCCCTATGACTGGCCAACCAGATTTCGCACATCTTGTAATTGATTATATACCAAACGAGTGGTTGGTTGAATCCAAGTCTTTAAAACTATATTTGACGTCCTTCAGAAATCATGGTGCATTTCATGAAGATTGTACTGTTTCTGTTGGGAAAAGGATTGTTGAGACGCTTGGCCCAATTTGGCTTAGAATAGGCGGTTATTGGTTCCCGCGCGGAGGTATCCCGATTGACGTTTTTTATCAAACGTCAAAACCTCCACTCGATGTCTGGATTCCTGATCAAGGGGTAGCTCCTTACAGAGGTCGAGGCTAAAAATTATTTCAATATGCTAAGTATGTAACATAAGAGGCCTCTGCTCGAAAATATTTAAAACCACCGTCAGTCACTTTATCATTAGATCATAACAGCTAGCCAATTCTAATAAACTCAGTCTGGAAAGACATAAAATCTATGAAATCTAACTTTTCTGCTACAAAATCACTTTTTGATATACCCAAGGATATAATCTATCTCGATGGAAACTCTCTTGGTCCACCAACCACAATAACATCAAAAAAGATTAACACATTCATTAATGAGAAATGGGCTAAACTACTTATAAAGGGTTGGAATTCCGATAAATGGATTGATAAACCAAAAAATATAGGCAATCGAATAGCTACATTGATCGGAGCTGAAAATGATAGTGTTATTGTTGGAGATACACTATCAATACGAACCTATCAAGCCTTACACGCAGCTATTAAGCTAAAACCTAAAGGAAAAGTAATCTTATCAGATAGTGGAAATTTTCCATCAGATCTTTATATCGCACAAGGTTTAATTGAGTCCTTAAATCTTAGTTATGAATTACGGATTGTTGAACCACATGAAGTCTTTGATTGTATTACTGAGGAGGTAGCAGTTCTTTTATTAACAGAAGTAGATTATCGAAGTTCTCGAAAACATAATATGTTACAATTAACTACCAAAGCCCATACAATGGGTGCAATCACTATCTGGGATCTAGCTCATTCAACCGGTGTCTTATCGGTAAAATTGCAAGAGGCCAATGCAGATTTTGCTGTAGGTTGTACTTATAAATATTTGAACGGCGGACCGGGCTCTCCAGCTTTTATTTATGTAGCACCAAAGCACCAAGCAAAATCCGAGAATGCGATCAAAGGATGGTTAGGACATGCATCACCCTTCAATTTTACGAAGCAATTTCAGCCTTCCTCAGGAATAGATAAAATGCAAATAGGAACGCCCCCAATAATTGCCTCAACCGCACTGGAAGCATCCCTCGATATCTTTGACATAGTGGATATTAAAGATATAGGAATAGAGACTATCAAACTAACTGAATTTTTCATTGATCAAACCCACAAACACTGCCCTGAATTAAAACTCATCTCACCAACCTGCTCTCAAAAACGAGGGGCACATTTAGCATTTGCGTTTACTGATGGATATGCATTAATGCAGTGCCTTATTGAGCATGGTGTTATCGGTGACTTTCGGATGCCAAACTTAATACGGTTTGGGTTCAATCCTCTTTTTATTGATCAAAATGATGTATCAAAAGCATTAGAAATTCTGTTTGACATCATGCAAAATAAAAAATGGGATAAACCTGAATTTAAAGTAAAATCGTACGTTACTTAAGATTCATTAAAAATAAAAAACCCCACTTAGCCTAGGCAAGTGGGGTGGATCACTCTTTACTGAACAACTATTTAAACCATGTCCTCTCGCACTTTAGAAGTTTTGAAGTCTTAGCTTGAGAAGTTTTAAAATCCGTGTAATCGGTTATAATAATCAAGTCAACAAAACAAACTAATTAAAATAAAAAAAGCTTTTAATTTAAGAAAATTCATCTCAAAAACTGTCCTTTTCGTGCGCTAAACTCCATAAAATAATTTTATTATCATTCCATAATGTTGATTGGACGATCTTAATATTTAATTTTACAATATCGGATAACCACTCAAATTTCAAAATATCGTGATGAGGTTAAATTTTCAAACTTCCCAAATTATTGTAGAGTAAGCACCTATCAAAACCGCAACCATTTTGCGATAGCTCTCATCGTGTTACCGATATTATTTCATTAAAACTGAGCATTAAAAAAATGGTCATGTTCCCTCTGCCATTGTCATCCAACGACCAACACGCCTTTTCGCGACGGGAGTCACGCTAAACCTCTAAACATTAAAATTGAAGTTTCAACCCAAATTACAGGTACGAAAAAGTAGTTTATCATTTTTTGCGCCATAAATAATGTATAGCTCTAAATCAGACGATTTAAATAGTACCATTTACATCACCTACGAGGATACCTAAAAAATTATGCTCAGACTGTATCTCGGAAAGGCTCACAGAAAGACTATTGTCATATATTACGGATGATCGGGATAAGTTACTCGTATCAAGATCGTCCAGAACAAACTTCCAATGAGCCTGCGAACTTTCCATATTAAGTGAATACTTCAAAATATCCAGTGCATCTCGAACAGATACTTTGCCATCTTGATTCATATCAGCCGCAATAAAATCAAGCGGATCAATTGTTCCATCAGACT
>JAQWUC010000009.1 GCA_029242355.1 Paracoccaceae bacterium
CACCGCACGGAGAAAGTTCAAGCGATGCTAAGGTGTTTAAAGTCTGCTCGTCAGGAAGAATGATCTGGAGGGTACCGTTAAACAAATAAGAACCCTCATCATATTGCTGCCCCAGCCCAACTCTATGCGCTCAATAATTGCTGCCACTCAGCAAGAGCAGCGGCACGGTTTAGCTTGAAATTGGTGCCTGGGTAGACGTACGCCCCCAATCAAAACTCTCCCCAAATGAATCTACCGAACCAACCCTAAAGGTCCAAGGTCCAAGACCCGCCCCTGCATGATCAGGGGGTGCCCCTTTAGGTTTGAGTCCATCATCCATTCCCAATCGGCTCAGTAAGCCCTGCTCTTGGACAACAACAAATCCCCTCAACAAGTGCTTCTCGATTGATATGGAATTAAACAGGAATGCAAGTTGAAATTCGATGTGAGTTTCAAGACTTATATGAGCACGAAATAGCGGTAGATTAAGGGTCAAACAGCGGTTTTTTGTCACCCATTTGTAACCCATAACGATCACAATAGTATCAATATATCTGCTAAGTCATTGCGCGATCTAGCATCAATCGAATAATTTCCAACTCCATGGACTATTAGCAACAGAAAACCACCTGCGATTGCTAAGTTTTTCATAAACATAGCCATTTGACCTTGATCTGAAAAATTACCATGAAAAAGAATTCCCGATAAAAGGCAAAAACCGGCAAGCAATGAGGTTACTATTCGAGTATTCCATCCAACAATAATTGCTATCCCACCTAGCACTTCTAAAGGAATTACAATTAGTGAAAACAAACCCGGCAATCTTTCAGACTCCATCCATGCTGCAGTGTTCTGATAACTCGTAATTTTACTGATCCCAGACATAAAAAAAATAAACGCCAATAAAAACCGTCCAACGTTTATGTGCCTGGTAATTTGACAGGTATATAATATTCGGGGTTTTTGGACTTCTTTATAACTGCTGGAATAATTTCTTGGTACGCCCTGAACAAGCCCTGCGGTTTTGGTAACTGGTCTTTTATTGCATCATGCAGCTTAGGAAGGTTGTAGGAGGGTACAGAGGGAAACATATGATGTTCAATATGATATTCCATCGACCAGTAGATAAAACTAGCAATGGGGTTCAGTCGAACAGATCGCGTTGATAAACGATGGTCTTTTACGTCCTCTTGAAGTCCTAAATGTTGAGTAACGCCCCACACAATATTTAGGGTCGCAAAGCATTTTGGAATTAAAAGTAGAAAGATTGGTAGCCAAGAACCAACGAAAATAGCAAATAAAATAATTGCTAGCCAAAGTGAGACAAACAAACGTGAAACCCAAATACAGTTTCTTTTTTTTGAGTCAGGTATACATTCCCTCATTACCCGAGTTTCAATACCAAGTGCGTGTTCCAATATTTCTCGATACAAAGACTTATGAAGGAAAAAAAAGCCTATTCCGGGAATAAATATTATCAAGAAACTTAAAAGATTTTTTGGCACCCAAAAGATACTTCCTTCAACCTCAAAATCATGTGGATCTACTGATGCCGTGTAATTATGGTGCAAGGCATGAGATGCTCGCCATCTTACAGGTTCAAAATTATTCATAAAACTTGCTATATAGTAGAAAATATCATTTAGCCTTCTAGATTTAAATGCTGTCCTATGCCCACATTCGTGCCATATTGCGTCTGCACCTCCCCACATTGTGCAGTATGCAAGATATACTGGTACGAACCACCATGTAGACCATACTTTAAAGCATAAGAACCCAAGTCCTGATAAGGACAATGTGAACACTAAAACATGTTTCCAACCAGGCGCATCGCGCCTTTGGGATAATTCCCTAAGAACCGCTTTATCGATACTTGGTTTAAACCATTTATTAGAGGTTCTATTTATATCCGGTTCAAAAGTTTCTTTAGAAGTCATTATCTCTACTCTCTAAGTGAATTCGAAACAATATTAGAGGTTAACAAAAGTGAGACTAGGTGGCAACCATGAGTGATTTCCTCTATTCTGCTTATCAACTGTGAACCTAAGTTTTTGAGAGACCTCTATTAGGATAAAAACATAATCAAAAGCCCCGATCTCTTATTGATTTAACCTCTTCGATACAGGGTCAGTAAGTAAATTACTGACTATAAATTTATACTGTAACTATTGAAAAAGTAAATTTGCGCCTGAATTAGCTGAAAATCCTTTCAAATCTTATTGTAATTCTATAATTAGTTTAAGTGTACTAAGAAATCACTTAATAAGGTCAAATTACTAAGTTTGAGTGTATTATAAGCTCTCGATTATGTTAGATTTGATATTTAAATAGAACCCTTTTAAGTTCGTCAGAACCGCTTAAAAAATGTCTGGCTCACCTATAGCCGCTCCAAAATTAGTTTCAAGATAATCAAAATCACAACCCTCGTTAGCTTGTTTGATATGCTGCATCGCCAACCAACCATAGCCTCTTTCAAAGCGAGGTTTTGCTGGTTTCAAGGTTTTCTGCCGCCGCTGTAACTCAGCTTTTGATACTTGCATGTTGATTTGCCGTTTGGGGACATTTACTGAAATAAGATCTCCAGTTTTAACTAGTGCGAGAGGACCACCGATATGTGCCTCCGGCGCAACATGTAAAATACACGCACCATAGCTCGTGCCTGACATACGTGCGTCCGAGAGACGCAGCATGTCCCGTACGCCTTCACGCACCAATCGGATAGGGATTGGTAACATACCCCATTCTGGCATACCAGGTCCCCCCAAAGGTCCAGCGTTGCGTAATACTAGAATATGTTCTGAGGTCACGTCCAAGTTAGGATCATCAGTTGCTTTTTTCATTTCAAGATAGCTATCAAATACAAGCGCTGGACCGGTATGCACTTGAAGATGGGCGGAGCAGGCTGAAGGTTTTATAACGCAACCGTTAGGAGCTAAATTACCGGTTAAGACCGCTAAAGCGCCATTGGGATATATCGCTGTCTCTCGCTTTCGAATCACGTCATCATTATAAACTTCTGAGCGTGTAAGCACCTCGGCAAGAGTCTCTCCACTTGCCATCAGACAACTTTTATCAAGCTGATCCTCTAGCCGTAACCACAAACCAGGTAAGCCTCCGGCGTAGAAAAAATCCTCCATAAGATACTGATCGCCAGAAGGTCGAATATTGGCCAGTACTGGGGTAGTCCGACTGGCGGCATCAAAATCGTTTAATGTGACATCGTGACCAGCACGGCGACCCATAGCTATAAGGTGAATTACCGCATTGGTTGAGCATCCCATTGCCATTGCCACAATAATAGCATTATCGAAAGCCGATCTAGTGAGAATTCTATTAGGTGTCAGATTTTCCCAAACCATATGGACGGCACGCCTTCCGACGTTTGCACTCATGCGTTGATGAGCGCTGTCCGGCGCCGGAATAGAAGATGCTCCTGGTAGACAGAGCCCAAGAGTATCTGTGATTGCGGTCATAGTACTGGCCGTACCCATAGTCATGCAGTGACCATAGCTGCGCGCGATCCCTCCTTCGATTTCTGTCCATTCTCTGTCACTGATTTTTCCAGCACGGCGTTCATCCCAGAATTTCCATGTGTCGCTACCTGATCCAAGAACATTACCTTTCCAATTACCGCGCAGCATAGGTCCTGCAGGTAGGAAGATGAACGGCACTCCAGCACTTATTGCGCCGAGCACCAAACCGGGGGTGGTTTTATCACAACCCCCAAGCAAAACAGCACCATCTATCGGATGAGAGCGTATAAGCTCTTCGGTTTCCATCGCAAGAAAATTGCGATACAGCATAGTTGTCGGTTTTACGTAATTTTCAGCCAAGCTTAGGGCTGGTAGTTCAATTGGCCATCCTCCTTCTTGCAGAATACCCCGTTGCACCCATTTAGCGCGCTCTCTAAGATGAGCATGGCAGGGATTAATATCGGACCATGTGTTAATCATGGCTATTACTGGACGCTCTCGCCAGTCTTCTGGCGTGTACCCCATCTGCATCGCACGCGATCTATGGCCAAACCCACGCAGGTCATCATTCGCAAACCATCGGGCGCTTCGAAGCTCTTGCGGAGATTTACGATTTTTTATAGCCATGCTCAGTTCTTTCGATCATGAATGTACGATTAGCACCGCGCGTTCTGACTGAACTTTTACGATAACATATATTAGTAAAATAGTAAATTTTTTTGCTAAATTTGACAAATTTCAAGCGTGGCAGTACATTATTATAACTTTAAATGGATTTTTAAGCTTATCGTCTCTTTTCAAAAATTGCTTGACCTGGAGAAATAGAATGAGTGACCTTCGCGAGGAAACGCGTATCAAGCTGGAGACTGTTAGTAGCGCTACATTGACAACAGTACTTTTTAAAAAAGGATTTAAAAACACATTTTTGCAGGGACCAAAGCGTTTATCTGCAGGCAAAAATATGGTCGGACCGGCTTATACGTTACGCTATATTCCCTCGCGCGAGGACATTGATAAACTGGATGTTTTTTTGGATCCAAGTAATCCACAAAGGAAAGGCGTCGAGAATTGTCCAAAGGGCGCAGTATTTGTTGTTGATAGTAGAGGCGATGCGCGAGCTGCCTCTCTTGGAGGTATCTTGGCTAAACGTTTGGAAGTGTTGGGTTGCGCTGGCATTGTGACTGACGGCGGTTTTAGGGACACCCCAGATATTGAAAGATTAAGCTTGCCATCCTATCACTGTCGTCCTAGTGCCCCGACAAATCTTACTTATCATCATGCGGTTGGGACCAATGAACCTATTAGTTGTGCTGGTGTTGGTATATACCCCGGTGATATAATGGTGGGGGATAATGAAGGAGTCGTCTGTATCCCGGCAGAAATTATTAGAGAGGTTGCAGATGAAGCAGTAGAAATGACGGTTTTTGAAGATTTTGTACTAGAAATGGTAAGTGAAGGTGCCGCGACTTTTGGGCTTTATCCTCCAACAGATCCGGAATCGATAGTTAAATTTAATCTTTGGCGTAATCGTCATGGATACTAGTCAAAATAAAGCATACGTAAGCATGTTGCCAATGAGGATTCTACTATCATGTATTATAATATTGATAATGCCAGAATAAACATTTTTTAAATGTGGTTCTAAGGGTACTTAGGAGGTCTAATTACTTGAAAAAATCTTCTATAAATAAATTTGATATTTGTCGCTCAGTTTGGGCTGTGCCGCCACTAGCGCTGGATGAAGAAAATTTACCTATGGATTCTCCAAATTCAGCTTTAATAAGTCATATTGAGGCTGGGGGAATTAAGACGATTTTATGGGGTGGTAACGCCAATATCTATGGCATGACTTGCAGGACATTTACTGCCATGGCTGAGATGATCCCAGACTGGGTAGCATCCGAGACCTGGGCGATTCCTTCAGTTGGACCGGATTATGGTAAGTTAATGGAACACGCTAAGGTACTTCGCGGAAAAGGTTATCCTGCTGCAATGTTATTGCCATATTCTGGTCCTCTTGATGTGAGAGGAACGGAGACTGCCATACGTGATTTTGTTAACTTAGCTGCACTACCAGTCATTTTATATATTAAGAAGGCTGACTATTTGCCACCGGAACGAATTGCCAGCTTAGTTGAAGAAGGAATTGTTACTGCCATCAAATATGCTGTTGAAACACAAGATCTAAGCTTCGATCCTTATCTTGAAACGATTTTAAGTAGTATTCCTGTTTCACGAATTGTCTCGGGTATCGGTGAAATTGCTGCAATTTCTCATCTGACGACATTTGCTCTATCAGGATTCACCGCAGGGGCTGTTTGTATTGCACCTAAGCGCTCGTCGCTTGTACATAAAGCGCTACTACAAGGATCACCAGAAACTGCTAAAGAGCTTTGTCTTGCAATACAACCGTTAGAGAATTTGCGGATTTCACATGGCGCGATCCCAGTCCTCCACGAGGCCGTTACTGCGTCAGGAATAGCTGATATGGGGCGTATTCGACCTCATTTTTCGCCTTTGGAAAAAGCGATCATTTTTCGCATTCAAAGCGCTGTAAAACCCCTATTAGCAATGGAAAAAATGCTTTGAAAATGGATTTCTGGAATGAAAATCGAAGCTATTGAAACGATCTATAATAAAAAGTGGTCAAATTTTTGTTGGGTACGCGTGATTACTGAAGATCGTCTCACTGGATTAGGTGAGACTTTTCGCCATTCAACACCGATAATTACGTATATTCATGATGTTATAGCACCTTATCTTTTAGGTAGGGATGCCGCTGCATTAGCTCGGCTCGAGCATGATTTACGGTATCATGGAGGATTGCGATTTCTGGGCTATCCCACTCGTTCGGTAGAAATGCGTGCAAATTCGGCTATAAATATTGCATTATGGGATCTCAAAGCGCAGGCAGCAGCGCAACCACTTTATCAATATCTTGGCGGTCCAGTAAGGGATAAAATACGAATTTATAATACTTGCGCTAGTCCAGGATATAATTGGACTTCAGGCAATCGCCGAGCACAAATTGCAGATCGTGATATTGATGTGGTTTCATCTCCTTCTGATGATCTTATTTGGCAGGAGAACGATCCTGGAGGCTTGGCTTTATCTTTACTTGAAGAAGGTATAACTGCAATGAAAATCTGGCCATTTGACCGCGCTGCTGAGTCAAGTGGGGGTCAAAGCATTTCAAGTTCCGAGATGGATCATGCTCTTTCAAGGATTGGAGCAATCCGCGATACAGTTGGCAATCGAGTTGATATTCTGATGGAATACCACAGTCTCTGGCATCAGGTTACGGCGCAAAAAATTTTGCGCGAAGTCGATGCCTATGCGCCCTTCTGGCACGAAGATCCAATTCCCATGGAAAACCTGCATGGGTTGGCAGAATTAAGAGATATGAGTTCAACACCGATTGCTGGAAGTGAAAGTCACGGAACAGTAACGTGGGTGCGGGATGCGATCGTAGCCCGCGCGATTGATTATGTTCACTTTGATATAGGTTGGGTAGGCGGTTTGAGTGAAGCTCTTAGAGTATCAAACTACGCTGCCGCTCATGATCGATTGATAGCTCCTCATGATTGCACCGGACCTGTGGTTTGGATGGCTAATCTCCACCTAGCTCTGTCACAGGTCAACACTCTGTGGTTGGAAAGTGTGCGAGCTTATTATAAAGGGTTGTACTGTGATTTAGTTACATGCTTGCCGCAGATCTCTGGTGGTTATGCCTCAGCGCCCGATGTTGTTGGGCTAGGCACCGATCTATCAGAATTTTTGTTGCAACATCCAGACACCGAAATTAAGCGTAGTTCACAATGAAATATCTATAACTTAATATTATATTCCTTGCTCCGAGTTAATTTCGTTGGTGCTTAGTTACAGGGTTTCTGAGTTCACTTCAACTGGTTTTTATCAACGTGAACTCCAATCCTTCTTGTTGGATTATGGCCTCCAACAATACTGGATAAGGTACTCTTTAAACTTTGAGTAATGAGCTTAGCATCTTATTTTGTTGCTCACACTTATTACGCTTTGTGTCCAATCGTCGTTCTTTTAGTTCAGGAGTTAGAGTTTTTAATTAGAACAAGAGTTTTTTCTTGAGCTCTTTATCTTCACGACAACGCTCAAATTCCTCAGTCAGCAAACGTCCTTCCGGAGGTGGCGCCACCTTGAAATTTTTGAATTTATCTTCCCCACTCACTTGAGTGACAAGTGGTTTGACACCAGTTTCCTGTTTCATGGAAGCCGAAATATAGCGGATTGCTGAACCAATACGACGGTCATTTGTCTGATTGCATCCAGAACCATGGAAAAGAAGACCATGATGAAAGGAAGCCTGTCCAGCATGTAGTTCAGCGTAAAACGCTTTGTCTTCTTCAACCTCTACAGCTATTTCTTGACCACGCGATAGTAGGTTATTCTTTGAATAAGTGTCGTTATGAGGAACAATCTTGGTCTTGTGGCTGGCAGGAATGAATTTCATGCAGCCAGACTTTTTAGTGGCATCAGATATAGCAAACCAGCAGGTTGTCTCCTTAAACTCGCTTAACTTCCAATAGGTTAAATCCTGATGCCATGAGACTATTTTCTCTGACTCTGCTTCCTTAATGAATAGTGGAGTACTCCAAACAAGTATATCTTCTCCAAGAATTGCACGAGCCGTTTCAACTAGTTTTTTATTTCGTGTAAGAGCATCAAATGAAGGCAGCAATCTATTAGGATAGGCTCTGAGGAGGCCAAGTTTTTCTTCATCGCTACCAAGTTCTTTTTCAGCAGATTCATAATCATCTCGCAAAGTTCTAGTTTCTGAGTTTGAAAGTACATCAACAGGAGAGAAGTATCCGTTTTGTACATAGTATTGTGATAGATTATCTAAAGTAGCACAGTTTTTTCCAATTATTTCATTCAACGTGGATTATCTCCTTTACAGAAAATGAAATCTTAGTATTGTTATCGAATAACGGTATCATTTCTGAATGAAAAATCAACAAAATTATCGGAGTCTAATTCAAACAAAAACCTTGGATAAATGACTTTATCTATCTTCAAGACTATTAATGAGATTTAGGAAATACTCATGCTGATGGTTTGCAAACTATATAAGTTTGTGAATTAGATAAATTGTATCATGGCAAGCTATAGAAATAAAAATGTAATGCTCTCAGAATGTAAGCCTCATTCTCTCCAAATCCTCGAAAGGGGGTAGTAGTATTATCATCTCAATGTATCAAAATAAAGAAAACTACGCAGAATATAGTGTGCATTGATATATTTTTCGCCTAGGCTTTATGAATTTTAACCAATTATCTAGACAAACAGTCTTAGAAACGCTTTTATTATAGCAGCAAAAAATTAGAGGAAGCGAGAAATGTTAGAAAGCAAAACAAATTTGACCAGCTTACTGAAAGACCCAACCCTTTTGGTTACCAAGGGCTTTCTTGCCGGTAATTGGGTAGATGGTGAAAAAGGAGAAACCTTTGATGTTTACAATCCCGCACGAGGGGATGTTATCGCACAAGTATCAGATTTAAGTCGGATTCAGGCTGCTGCAGCTATTACAGCAGCTGAAGGGGCGCAAAAGAATTGGGCTGCTATGACAGCAAAAGAGCGCAGTATTATTTTGCGTAATTGGTTTAATTTGATGATAGAAAACGCTGATGATTTGGCTATTATACTGACAGCTGAGCAAGGAAAGCCACTAGTTGAGGCAAAAGGTGAAATTGTTTATGGTGCGTCATTTATTGAGTTTTTTGCAGAAGAAGCCAAACGTGTTTATGGTGAAACCATTCCTGGTCATCAACCAGACAAGCGGATAACCGTTATAAAGCAACCCATCGGGGTTGCTGCCTCTATCACACCGTGGAATTTTCCTAACGCGATGATCACTCGTAAAGCTGGACCTGCTCTTGCTGCAGGTTGTGCTTTTGTGGCTCGCCCGGCAAAGGAAACACCTTTATCAGCATTAGTAATGGGTGTGCTCGCAGAACGCGCTGGTATCCCCAAAGGTGTACTTTCGATAATCCCATCGTCGCGATCTTCAGAGATTGGGAAGGAGTTTTGTCAAAATCCAATTATACGCAAATTAACTTTTACTGGCTCAACTGAGGTTGGACGTATTCTTCTTAGACAGGCAGCAGACACCGTTATGAAATGTTCTATGGAACTAGGTGGAAACGCTCCATTTATTGTGTTTGATGATGCCGATGTTGATGCTGCAGTAGAAGGAGCGATCATGTGCAAATTCCGAAACAACGGGCAAACCTGCGTCTGTGCCAACCGCATTTATGTGCAGGCTGGAATTTATGAAGTTTTTTCTGAGAAACTTGCTACAGCTGTGAGCAAGTTGAAGGTTGGTGATGGGCTTGAAGAAGGCACAGCTTTGGGACCACTAATCAACACGGAAGCTATAAATAAAGTACAGGAGCATATTACAGATGCCAAAGCTAAAGGGGCCACGGTAATTTTAGGCGGTGACACTTCACAAGTCTCTGGTAATTTTATCAATCCAACGATTGTCACTAACGCTACTAAAGAAATGGCTGTATCCATCGAAGAAACCTTTGGGCCACTTGCACCGCTCTTCAAGTTTGAAGATGAGGAAGAAGTCATTAGTTTGGCTAATAATACGATTTTTGGTCTTGCATCATATTTTTACGCCAAAGATCTGAGCCGCGTTTACAAAGTTGCAGAGGCGCTGGAATACGGTATTGTTGGTATAAATACTGGTATTATCTCAACTGAGGTTGCCCCCTTTGGCGGTGTTAAGCAGTCTGGCCTCGGCCGCGAAGGTAGCCATCACGGGATTGAAGATTATCTTGAAATGAAGTATTTATGCATGTCAGTTTGAGATAAACCAACCTAGGATTATTATGTATGCACATGAACTTTAATTTTATCTGAAGTTTCTTTCAGTTTACTAGTAATAGTATGTTCAGTTATTGTTCAAATGTTTACCAAAAATCTTTATGGAGCTGAAGGGAATTTTAGAATTTTTTTCTTATGTTCCGTACAAATTGTGTGATCGACATTATTCACAGCAAAGATATCTTTAACATTGCCTTCTTTAGCTAATTCGTGACAGCATGAATATGTTTCTTAACATAATGTTTTAATCAGTTTATAGGCCACCGACCATTATCTTTAGCATACAAATAATGAGATCAAACTGTTCTAATTAGGTTTTCAACACATCCTCTAGTTGTCATAATTTAAATTATGGGGGTTTGATTTCAAGATAAATTTAGATGCTTTGATTGCCCACTATAAAGGTTTGCAAGTACAATATCTATTTATTTGGGATTCTTCAGATCACCTGCAAGTCGTATGATAATAGCTCTGTACCGTATAAGAAAATATACGCTTAATTGTTAGCTCCTCGAATTACATCAATAACAGCAGCTGTAACATCGATTGTCTTAGCAGTACCACCAAGATCTGGTGTATGCAAATTTGGGTCTGCAGTTACCTTTTCGATAGCACTCATTAGACGTTTTGCAGAAGATTTCTCCCCCAAATGTTCAAGTAACATTACAGTGGACCAAAAGGTTCCAATGGGGTTGGCAATACCTTTTCCCATGATATCGAATGCAGATCCGTGAATTGGTTCAAACATTGATGGAAATTTTCTCTCTGGATTTAAATTAGCTGTTGGTGCAACACCCAATGAACCTGCTAGAGCTGCAGCCAAATCAGATAAAATGTCAGCATGCAAATTGGTTGCAACAACGGTGTCAATACTTTCTGGGTTCAAAACCATTCGCGTAGTCATCGCATCGACAAGCATTTTGTCCCAATTTACATCAGGAAACTCACATGAAACTTCTGTCGCAATCTCATCCCACATTACCATAGCATGACGCTGGGCGTTTGACTTGGTAACAACCGTCAATAATTTTCGAGGACGTGATTGGGCCAAGGAAAAAGCGAATTTCATAATACGCTTAACCCCCACGCGGGTTAGCATGGACACATCTGTAGCTACTTCTATCGGTTGACCTTGGTGCACTCGTCCACCTATACCAGCATATTCTCCTTCTGAGTTTTCACGCACAATCATCCAATCAATTTTTTCTCCTCCTGCGCTCAAAGGTGACTTGATTCCAGGTAAAAGTCTTGTAGGACGCACATTGGCATACTGATCAAATGGCTGGCAGATAGCTAAACGTAAGCCCCAAAGTGTGATGTGGTCGGGAATATCTGGGTGACCTGCAGAGCCAAATAAAATGGCGTCATGATTACGGATTTGTTGAAGACCGTTGAGGGGCATCATCTTGCCTTGAGATTTAAAATATTCACCGCCCCAATTGAAATGATCAATTAGAAATTCAAGATCAGCAATTTTTTCTGATAAGGCTTTAAGAACTTTGATTCCAGAAGCGATTACCTCTGCTCCAATTCCGTCACCCGGAATTGAAGCTATTCTATAAGTTCTCATTTTGACCTCACTATTTTTGAATTAATACAATTTTAAGATTGCACCCAACAATGATTTTATCAGTATGATGACAAGCATGATTCCAATGCCAAGTTATCGTATTACGCACTACCATGAATTAGAAATTATTTTGAAACCATGTTTCATGTTTGTCAATATCTTTGTGGCATGAGCTCGATAAACACCCTTTATTTTACTATCGATAATAATAAGATATTTGTTAAAGATCTTTCATCTTCAACAAAAAAAAGACTTCCCCCCTGACTAGAAAGTTTAAGAAGCTAGGCGCAAAACGTTGAAATCATATTAAACTTGAAATCATATTAAACTCAGTCAATTTTTTTATATTTTAATGTTTGTTCGGTCATATTTTTTGATTAAATTGGTAAAAAATGTGACTTTACGTACGAAAAAAATTGACAAACATGAAAAGTGATTCCAAATTTATATGAAATGGTAGTAGTTTCAACGCATTGTTGCAGTTAGCAAAGCGATTTTATGATTTTCAATTTAGATACCATGTTGTTGGCGCAGTAAAAAAAACAGGCGAAATATGAAGAAATTTAATAAGGAGAAAAAATGATGAAACATTTGCTTATAGCATTAAAATTTTCTGTGATAGCTATTTTATTCTCGGTAGTATCGGCTTCGGCAGGAACAACCCTTAAAGTTTGGCTTCCAGTCGATACTTGGAAAAAGACCCTCGGTTTTTATGAAGAAAACCTTGCTGAGTTTAAGAAATTGCATCCAGATGTAGAAATGGAGTTTGTCCAAATTCCTTACGAAAACTATGAGGCTAAATATCTTACTGCTTTTGCGAGTGGTTCCGATGCCCCTGATGTATTTAATGGTAAAGTAGCTTATTACGCTGGCGCAATAGGTATTGCTGACGAAGCTCCATCTGATCTACAGAAGCTGTATAACGACGAACTACTAAACACGACTAAACCGTTTTTTCAGGTTGATGGAAAGTGGCATGCATACCCGACCAGTACAGATCAAGGTATGATGGTTTATTATAATGTGGATCATTTTAAAGAAGCTGGTCTAGACCCAAATAAACCGCCCAAAACATTTCAAGAATTGTTAGATTTCGCAAAAAAACTTACAACCTATGATGCGGACGGTAAAATTACACGAAACGGATTAGCGCTAAGATACGCTGGAGCACCAGTTGGAATAACTGATAAAATATTGCCCTTTTTACATGCTTTCGGTGGGAGATTATATTCACCAGATGGGTCTACAGCAGATGGTTATTTAAATGGACCTGAAACGACTGCTGCTATGCAATACATGTATGACTTGGTGTACACTCACAAGGTCTCCAGTTTGGAATTAGGGAAACCTGTAGAAACTTTTGCAGCTGGAAAGGCGTCAATGATCTTCCGTGAAGGTTGGTTAGAAGGTTGGATGGCAGGTAATGCTCCTGATATAAACTATAAGGTTTCTGCTCTGCCTGATGGACCTGCTGGATACCCTGGTTTGAGCCTTTTATTTGGTTGGTCTTGGATGGTGAACAATCAAAGCCCCAACAAAGACATTGCCTGGGATTGGATTAGAACAATTTCGAATAAGGAAATGGATTTAGAACTTGCTCAGCTTGAAGGATATCTTCCAGTTTGGGCAGAAAATTTTGAACATCCCTTTGTTGCTGATCGTAAAGATGCGGAAGCCACACAGGTTATTATGTCAAATCCCTCGGGCCCATACTACGATCACCCTTATATTAACGAAATTGCTAGTAAGATCGGAGAACAGGTTCAAGCAGTTTTGTATGGAGCTGATCCTACAAAAGCTCTTCAAATAGCAGTTAAAAACGTGAATAAGCTGCTGAAGAAAAAGTGAGAACTTCGGAATGTCGAAGTGTATAACCTCTGAGAAGCTGATTTAAGGACATGTTAAAATTTCTTTGGATCAGTTTTTGGGGAAAGTCGGTAAAACAGCGGCGTAGCAGGATGGGTTATCTATTCTTGCTACCGTCGTTGTTTTTCGTTACGCTTCATTTTATTATACCAACAATCTACAACATTGTCTTAAGTTTTTCTGAGTGGCATATAATCCGCCCATTAGAATTTGTTGGTTTTGAGAAATATATAGACGTTCTAACGAGTGATGAATTTTGGGAAGCCTTATCTAGAACTCTCTACTTCACTCTTTTATCTGTCCCAATTACGATTACATCAGCTCTAATCGTTGCTCTTGCGTTATATAGAATCGGTCCTCGCAAAGGCAGCGCCTTGGTAAGGGCCATGTACTTTGCTCCAGTAGTTGCCTCTCTCACAGCTGTAGCATATATTTGGACTTGGATGTTCAATCCTGCCTATGGTTTACTCAATGAAATTTTGAAATTCTTTTATCTTGCACCTATACAGTGGCTTAACGATATAAATCAAGTCATTCCGTCCCTAAGTATCATGTATATTTGGTCTAGGCTTGGATTTGATATGCTTATTCTAATGTCTGGTCTTACTGCAATATCTCCAGATTACTATGAAGCAGCACGGATAGATGGTGCAAATCGTTGGCACTCCTTTTGGAATATTACCCTTCCGCTACTAAATCAACAACTAGTTTTAGTCTGTGTAGTTGAGATAATGATGGCGCTTAAAGTTTTTGAACTTCCGTATGCCGCTACGAACGGCGGTCCGGTAAATGCTAGCCGAACTTTGGTCATGCATATCTATGAAACCGCCTTTCAATGGAATAGAATGGATGAGGCGGCGGTAGCATCTTTGGCTCTTTTCGTAATAATTTTAATAGTGACTGCTCTACAACATTTTTTTCTTAGTCGCAAAATCCATTATTAAGCAAATGATTATTAGTTTTCCAGATAAAAAGAAGCGTCGAATTTATAAGGAAAATTTCCTTTATATTATAATGATGATATTTGGTTTTCTTATGCTTGTTCCTCTTATTTGGGTTGTGCTTACTGCTTTTAAAACAGAACCTGAAATTGCTAAATTACCGATAACATGGCTGCCTGAAAGTTTTCTAAATTTTGATAATTTTGTTCAAATGTTTGCAGAACAACCATTTGGACGTTATTTTTTTAATTCAATTACTGTGGCTGTTATAAGTTTAATATCAAGCACGGCTATAGCAGTACTTGCGGGCTATGCTTTTGCTAAGATTGAGTTTAAGTTTAAAGAGTTCTTTTTTCTTCTCATTCTTTCGGTATTTATGATACCTGCCGAAGTAATGGTATTGCCAAAGTATTTGATGATGGCCCAAATCGGTTGGGTTAATTCATATCTTGGCCTAGCATTTCCCGATCTGTTTACAGCTTTTGGAGTTTACCTTTTTAGGCAATTCATGTCAGGTATTCCGGATACATACATTGATGCAGCAAGGATAGATGGTGCATCAGAAATAAAAATACTTTGGCATGTAATACTGCCTTTAATTAAGCCTGCTTTAGCTGCATTTATTATTATTAAATTTATGTTTTCTTGGAACCAATTTCTGTGGCCTTTAGTCATAGGGCAAAAACAGGACATGTTTACTGTGACTGTCGGATTAGTCGCTTTTTCGGGACAGTGGTACAATCAATGGAATTTAATTGCAGCTGCTACTGTATTGAGTATTATTCCAATGCTCTTAATTTTTGTTCTTTTGCAAAAACATCTTGTTCAGGGTTTGGTTATGAGTGGAACCAAAGGTTAATTATCAGAGGGGATTGAAAGAAATGTCGACAGTAAGACTTTCTAATGTTAGCAAATCGTTTGGAAATCTAAGGGTTGTCTCTGATGTCAATTTAGAGATTTCTGATGGTGAGTTTTTGGTTTTGTTGGGTCCCTCTGGATGTGGTAAGTCAACAACTTTGAGGATGATAGCAGGTTTAGAAGAAACGTCTTCAGGTGATATCCTAATTGATGAAAAAGTTATAAATGATGATGATCCTAAGGATCGTAATATCGCAATGGTGTTTCAAAACTATGCACTTTATCCGCATATGTCCGTTAGAAAAAACCTAGCTTTTGGATTAAAAATGCGAAATATGAAAACCTCAACTATAGCTGAAAAAGTTAATGAAGTAGCTGATATGTTACAGTTATCGGATCTGATGGAGAGATTTCCCGCTCAATTATCAGGGGGCCAAAGACAACGTGTAGCAATGGGTAGAGCCATGGTTCGTACACCCAAGGTTTTTCTTTTTGACGAACCACTTTCCAATTTGGATGCAGTATTGCGGACAGAATTAAGATCTGAATTGAAGAAACTTCATATGCAATTAAAAACAACAAGTATCTACGTCACACATGATCAAGTAGAAGCAATGACATTAGCTGATCGGATAGTTGTTATGAAAAATGGTAAAATCGAACAAATTGGAACCCCAAAAGAAATTTTTCATAATCCGAAAACTCTTTATGTAGCCAAGTTTATTGGGAATCCCCAAATGAATCTTCATGAAATGCAAGTAAAAAAAATAAATAACTCAATTTTCTTAACTGCTTCTAGTCTTAGCATTCCAATACCAAAAGCTGTTATTAATCGAACGAATACATCTTACTTAAAGGATGGTGCAACAATTTCTATGGGTATCAGACCAACTGATATATTTATTAATAATGCCGGGAATAAAAAGGGAGCCTTTAAAGCAAAAATGATATTAACTGAAATGTTAGGCGCCGAAACATTAATCGAGTTTGGAATAGAAGATCTAAATTTTAAAGCTATTGTCGAAGACGATTATGGTATTAGCTCAGGCGATCTATTTGAGGTGGGGATGAATTTTGAGAAAATCCATATTTTTGAAGATACTACTTAATTAATATAAATATTTCATATTATACATCAGGATAAGGTTATATGAATAATAATTTCTTAATTGATCTGGTTCTAAGATGACACAGATCATTTCTACGATAGATTATAATATAGAAGGGAAGCAAGTTGGTTGGCTTAGGTTGCCGCATTCGATTACAAGAAGTGCTTATGGAACAATTGCTATACCAATTGCATTGCTTTCAAATGGGAAAGGTCCAAAAATTCTTCTTACGGCTGGTAACCATGGTGACGAATATGAAGGGCAAATTGTATTAACTAGGCTAATTAAAGAGTTACAATCCGAGGAGATTTCAGGACAATTATTTATTTTACCAGCTTTAAATCTTCCTGCTGTAATTACAGGAAAACGTGTAAGTCCGATAGATAATGGAAACTTGAATCGATTATTTCCAGGAAACCCCAACGGTACTCCTACCGAAATGATTGCCGACTATGTAGAAAACCACCTACTCACTAGAGTAGATGTGGTAGTAGATTTTCATTGTGGAGGAGCTTCATTAGACTATCGGCCCCACGCAAGTGCACACATCTCTAAACAAGCAGAACCAGAGCACAAAATAAAAAACATTGAAGCGGCTAAAGCACTAGGCCTTGAGCATGTGATGATTTTTGAACGCAATCCTGAAGTCGGCAAGTTACCTGATGCCGCTATGCGTAAAGGGGTTATTTCTTTGGGTGGTGAATTTGGTGGATCGGCATCTGTAAAAAAATCTTATGTTAGATTAGTAGAGAACGCAGTAAGCAATGTACTTGCTTATTTTGAGATGACAAGAAAAGTGAACACAAAACCATCATTTGAACCTCAAATTTTAGCACCAGCAAATGCAAATGATTTAGTTTATGCGGATGAAAGAGGTTTATTCGAACCAGCTACTGAATTAGGTGATTTTGTAAATTCAGGAGATCTTTGCGGATCTATATTGTTTCCGGAGAACCCAAGTCGAAAAGAACTCTATGTATATTTTGAAACTAGTGGTTATGTAGTTTGTAAACGACATCTAGGTAGAGTTGAGCCTGGAGACTGTGTTGCTCATCTAGCCAGAAAATTACCAGTAAAAAATGATCTTAGGACTGATTAAATGATAGATACGCATGTTCACGTTTGGACCGATGACGCAAAAAAATACCCCTGGCAACAAACATTATCTAAAGTTCCTATTCCAACTGAACCTGCTAAGGTTGAAAAATTTATCGCGTGTATGGAAAAAGCTTCCGTTGAAGCTGCTGTACTTGTCCAACCGAGTACATATGGTTGGGATAATAATTACCTTTGCGATAGCTTGAAGAAATATCCTAACAAATTTGCTGGTGTTTGTTTGGTAGATCCAACAAACAAAAATGCACCAGACGATTTGTCCTTTTGGTGTCAAAAACGTGGCTGTAGTGGATTGAGAATAAATTTGGTTGGGTATTCTGAGATAGAATTTCTATTGGATCTAGAAAGAAAAAAGCTTTGGGATACAGTCGCAGAAATAGGTGCTTGTATTTCATTCCAAATGTCTCCAAATCATGGGCGAATAATCAACGAACTAGTAAAAAAACGCCCTGAAATTAATTTTATCGTAGATCAAGTATCGGCGGAGGTTCATCGTAATTCAGACTTAAGTGGCTTCGTAGAATCTCTTTCGAAGAGATCTAACCTATATATAAAATTAAATTCAGTTGGCCAAAATTCAGCTCAAGAGTATCCATTTCAAGATCTTTGGCCGTTTTTTAAACGTGTACTTGATTGTTTTAGTCCCAACCGTGTTTTATACGGTACTGATTTCCCTCATACTCTCAAAACTTGTTCTTATGTACAGGCTATAGAATGGATTTATGAATTGCCCTTTATAAGCCCAGATGGGATAGATTTGATTAAGGGAGAGAATGCCAGAAATTTATGGAATTTCCTTTGATTTTATTTGGTATAATCTTGTCTATTAAGAAAGGCTTATAGCATGAATATTTGCATAATAGGACACGGAATGATGGGTCGATGGCACTCGGAGGCAATATCAAAGAGATCCGATTGTAATTTGCACACTTTGGTTGGACGCAAAATGGATACTACAGCTACATTTGCAACTGAATTTGGTTTCGAAAACTGGACTACAAATCTGAATGATGCTCTACTGAATGATGAGATTGACGCGGTAATCATTGCTAGTCCAAGTGAAAGCCATACTGATCATGCATTTGCCTGTTTGGCTCAAAACAAGCATACACTTGTAGAAATACCGCTTGCTATGTCAGAGAACGACGCTAAAAAAATTGTAACCCTTGCTAAAGAAAAAAAACTTATATTAGGATCCGTTCAACCTTCTCGTTTTTCTGATGGTATAAAGAAACTTCAAATAAGACTTAGAAAAGGAGAAGAAAATATAAGACATATGGTTGGAAAATTTTACACGCACAGATTAGAAAATATAGGACACACAGGTTATAGAAGATCTTGGACAGATAATCTGCTTTGGCATCACACCTTACATCTCCTAGATCTTGGAATTTGGCTTTTGGACCAACCAATCCGTCAGATTCAAAGTTTTATGCCGGCTTCAGACTTGAAAACTGGTACACCCATGGATGTTTTTTATGGAGTAGAAACTGAGCTTGATCAATCCTTAATCTTAACTGGATCATATTACAGCAAACAGCAAATTCACGAAATGTTGATCGTAACTGATTTAGAGACATATCGATTAGATTTAGTTAATGAAAAATTGGTGTCTTCAAAGACAGAGGAAATTATTCCTAGCGTTCAAGAAGCGAATGTAAGGGTTACTGATGATTTTGTTTCTTCAATCAGAAATAGAAGGGAAACTTTTGCAAATGGACAATCTTTACTTCCATCCATACAAATCTTGCAAAAAATCCAAAACAATTGGGATGCTCAAAACCAAAAAGGTTCTATTCTAGGCCGTAGCGAATATGGTTGAACGCCAAACAAAAATTTAGCATTTTTCTGAAGCGAACAATATTGGTAAGGAGACGAATATGGAAATCAATCTTTATAGTGACACTCAAACTGTGCCGAGTGAAGCAATGTATGAAGCGATGATTGCTGCACCTGTTGGGGACGAACAACATGGCCGTGATCCAAGCGTGAACTTACTTTGTGAACGCTTGGCGGATATGCTCAACGCAGAAGAGGCTTTGTTTCTACCGAGTGGAACTATGTGTAATGTTATTTCTTTTTTAGTCCATTGTGATAAGGGAGATGAAGTTATAGCACATGAAACTTCTCATGTTATTACCTCTGAGGGTGGTGGTATGGCCGCTTTCTCCGGAGCAATGGTAAGAGCTGTTAAAGGGAATCGCGGGCACTTTACAGAAACAACCCTAAACACCGCAATCAGGTCTCCTTCACGCTACAAACCTAGAAGCAAATTGGTTGTTCTTGAACAAACAACAAATTATGCTGGAGGGACAATTTGGCCATTAGAGCAAATGCAACTAGTTTCAAAGAGCGCACGTAAAGCAGGTCTCATAGTACATATGGATGGCGCGCGACTTTTCAATGCGTCTGTTCAATTAGGTATAAATGCCAACCTATTCACAGCCAATTGTGATACCTTTTGGATAGATTTGACCAAAGGGCTAGGTTGCCCAGTTGGGGCAGTACTTTTAGGTTCGAATGAATTTATAGAGGAAGCTAGGATTTGGAAACAAAGGCTTGGTGGTGCTATGCGCCAAGCTGGTGTGTTAGCAGGTGCCGGTTTATTTGCATTAGATAATAATATTGATCGCCTGATTGAAGATCATAAAAATGCCCAGCTATTGAGAGAGCTCATTAGCTCTCATCCAAAGTTGGACACAAAAAGTTACTATTGCGATACAAACATAGTATTTTTCAAGCTTGTGACTCAAATTATGACGGCAACAGAATTTTGCGAACGTACAAAAGTTTTAGGTCTTCGGCTACAGGCGTCTTCAGATTCGGAGATAAGAGCCGTGAC
>JAQWUC010000010.1 GCA_029242355.1 Paracoccaceae bacterium
GATATTCAGGGTCGTCAAAAAATATTGGCTGTGCATGCAAAGAAGACAGTTTTATCACCGGATGTTGACCTTAGAATTATTGCTCGTGGGACCCCAGGGTTTTCTGGTGCAGATCTTGCTAATCTTGTTAATGAAGCTGCGTTGATGGCAGCGAGAACTGGAAAACGGTTTGTGACTATGGAAGATTACGAAAATGCTAAAGATAAGGTGATGATGGGAGCGGAACGACGATCCATGGTCATGAGTGAAGAAGAGAAAAAACTCACTGCCTACCATGAGGCTGGCCATGCCGTCGTGGGTTTTCATGTACCTCAGCATGATCCAATTCATAAGGCTACTATAATACCTCGGGGGCGAGCACTGGGATTAGTTTTAAGCCTACCCGAACGTGATCAATTATCTGTTACTAAAACGAAATATAAATCTAAGATTGCGATGGCGATGGGTGGGAAGGTAGCTGAAGAAATGACTTTTGGGCCTGAAAATGTGACTTCAGGGGCTTCTTCAGATATTCAACAAATAACTAAGATAGCTCGGGCTATGGTTACGCAATTCGGAATGTCAGAAAATCTTGGGAATATTGATTATATGAATGAACAACAATCGTATCTGGGACCGGCAGGGTCGGGTATGCAGGCCGGACCTGAAACGCAGGAGAAAATTGATGCTGAAGTAAGAAAGATTGTTGATGAAGGGTACAATAGCGCAAAGAAAATTTTGACCAAGCATCGCGATAAATTGGAGTTTTTAGCGAAAGGTCTACTTGAATACGAAACCCTAACTGGACATGAGATAGAGAAGGTTATGAACGGTGGTACGCTAAATCGGGATATGGATGATGAAGATAGCGGTGGCAATGCGCCAAGCATAACTGCGGTACCAAAATCAGGTAAAAAACCTCCAAAGAAAGATGGAGGTCTCCAACCCCAACCATCAAGCTAAATAAAGAATTTTCTAAAAATCTTGATTTTTTAGTGTGGTAAATTTAGTGGAGTTCCCCATAGGTCGTACTCTGATGACGCGTCGACAAGAACAGTAATAATATCGCCTTGATTCAAAGTTGAAAATTTGGTGTCTATGAATAGGTTGCCGTCTATATCTGGAGCGTCTCCCTTTGTACGACAAATAGCTCCTTCTTGGTCTACTTGATCAATTATGACCTCTTCTACGCTTCCGACTTTCTTAAGAAGCTTTTTAGCTGAAATCTTTTGTGCATTTTCCATGAATCGTTGCCATCTGTCATGCTTGACTTCTTCAGAGCATTGATTTTCTAAGTTACTAGATCGGGATCCCTCTACATTTTCGTATTTGAAACAGCCAATTCTATCAAGTTGGGCTTCCTCAAGCCATTCTAACAGATGGTTAAACTCATCTTCTGTTTCACCGGGGAACCCGACAATAAAACTTGATCGCAGGGTAATATCAGGACAAATGTCACGCCATTTTTCAATTTCTTCTAATGTCTTGACTTGGTTTGCTGGTCTAGCCATTCGTTTTAACACGTCTGGGTGACTGTGCTGAAATGGTATGTCGAGGTATGGCAAAATCAATTTTTCTGCCATTAATGGGATTAACTGTCTTACGTTTGGATAAGGGTATACGTAGTGAAGCCGGATCCACATTCCAAGTGAGCCAAGCTCTTTGGCTAGATCTACGATATGAGTTCGAATTTTTCTCTGTCCTGATATGACCAACTCGTTTCTTTTATCAATACCGTAAGCAGAGGTGTCTTGGGATATGACTAAGAGTTCTTTTACCCCAGTTTCGTATAGTCGCTCTGCTTCTTTTAAAATATTGAGAGGCGATCGCGATTGAAGTTTACCTCGCATTTCAGGAATAATACAAAATTTACACTTATGATTACAACCCTCGGAAATTTTTAAATAGCTATAATGGTTTGGTGTTAGTTTAATATTAGTCTGAGGTATTAAGTTTAAAAACTTGTTTTCTATTGGTGGGACTACATCATGGACAGCATCTACCACCTTTTGGTATTGTTGTGGTCCTGAAACGTTTAAGACAGAAGGAAATTGTTTTTTTATCTCATTCGCTTTTATGCCTAAACAGCCAGTTACTATTACTTTCCCATTTTCTTTTAATGCATTACCAATAGTTTCTAAACTCTCCGCTTTTGCAGTATCTAGGAAACCACACGTATTTACAATTACAGCGTCGGCGCCTCTGTAATCTTGTGATATGCTATAGCCTTCATTTTTTAAACGAGTAAGAATTCTTTCACTATCTACTAAAGCTTTTGGACAACCAAGGCTAATCAACCCTATTTGCGGCGATCCAGAAAAAGTGGTATGGTTTTTAATCTGCGCTTGAGAAACATCAGGTCGTGTAATTTTTGTATTAATATTAATGCTCCCTATAGTTTTTGTAGTAGTGTTGAAGTTCTCACTAAAACTGAATTTATTCAGGTTTTGCGGTTTAAAAGAGTAAAGGGTTTTTTGTTACTATTGAAGAAAAGTCGATTTAATTATAGTTTAATTACCTAATCTTAAACGAATTATTAATCAAATTAATTTAACGTAGGAATTAAACGAATGGCAAAGCTAGTTTATATTTTAAATGGTCCAAATTTAAATCTTTTGGGAAAAAGGCAACCTGATATTTATGGAACTGATACACTGGATGATGTAGAAAAACGATGTAAACGGCTTGTAGATGGTACAAAGTTTGATATTAGGTTCAGGCAAAGCAATGCTGAACATCAGCTGATAGATTGGATTCATGAAGCGAGAAGTGAGGGGTCTGCGATAATAATTAATGCGGCCGGATATACTCATACTTCGATTGCTATCTTGGATGCTTTAAATACATTTGAAGGTATTGTGATTGAAGTTCACATTAGTAATATAAAAGCGCGGGAACAATTTCGGCATCATTCTTTCATAAGTCTTCGGGCTGATAAAGAAATTATTGGTGAAGGCACTAATGGCTATTTGATAGCGCTAGACTACCTGATTAAGAAAGAGTGCTAATTTACATATTTACCTTAACGGTCATAATAAAGACCAACAACATGCTCAGCCTCTGAGAAAAATAACCATCGCGAAATCAGAGTTCCAATAAGATTTATTACGCAAATTACTGCCAGAAAAGTAAAATAGTTTATATTTGCTGTCGTGGTTAAGAGGCATAGAATGGCAGGCAGCAATGATAAAAGACATAACGAGATCCAACGCAATTTGTAAATGTGTTTCTGTGCTACAATATTCACCATTTCTTTTAAGAGATAGTTTGAACCTGTGTGAGGTGGTTCGAGCATACGAATATATTTATCCTTTGTTGATAAGCCTGTCGCTGTTCTGATATTACTCGAGCGTTTAAATTGTTGATCGCCCATTTTCCAAGTCCAAATTTGCACTGAGCCTAATATTAAGAAAAGAAAAAATGAAAGCAATCCGTTGTTTAAAATAATGGATCCTCCAACAGTACCATAGAGTAAAAATAGTACCGGAGTAACTTTCATATTCCATCTTGGAACTGTTTTCATTTGAGTATAGATCATTGCTGTTGAAAATATTGTTAATAGGCACATGCCAGAAGCAATTAAGCCTAACCAAAAAATATACAACTTAAAAACTATGCTTAAAACAGCATAAATAAAACTTGTGAAAAGGGTAAGCACAGCAAGTACGGCCTCCGTACTTAACCAGCTACTACGCCATTGAGTAAAGGCTAAAAGTGCGCGTTGGGGATTTCCCAAATGAAAGCTTGAACTAATTAATCCTACTATTGATATTAAAAATGCAGTTGGAAATATTATCACATCAGGAAAATTAGTAGAAGAATACAGGTTTAAGTTTAACCAAAAAAGAAGACCAAACCCAAAACCGGAGAGAACAGTAAAAATGATTAATGAAGTTGCCGGTTTCATCAGATTTTCTCCAATACTTTATCAACCCAGCTCAAAAATCCTTTCAAATTTTTTGGGACTTTATTAATCATAGGGGTTAAAATATCAGGCAAATTATTTGAGCCTTGATCAGTCTTTAATCGAGGTGGTAGATATCTATTTACTGGTTTTGCCTCAAGTTCTGGCATTAACTCAATTCCGCAACGCGATGTTGATAACTTCGCGACATGTGAACTGGGATCTGCAAAATCACCAAAATGCCGTGCGTTAGTAGGACAAGCTCGAACACACGCTGGTTGACGGTCTTCCTCTGGTATATTTTCATTATAGATTCGGTCTATGCAAAGAGTGCATTTTTTCATTACACCAGCGTCTGCGTCCATTTCTCTGGCTCCATAAGGACAAGCCCAGGCACATAATCCGCACCCTATGCATGCGTCTTCGTTTACTAAAACGATGCCATCTTCCTCTCGTTTATAACTAGCTCCCGTTGGACAAACAGTCACGCATGGTGCATCTTCGCAATGAAGGCATGATTTTGGAAAATGTACGACTTTATAGTCATTATTTTCTGTTTCAACCTCATATGTATGCACGCGATTTAAGAATGTTCCAGTTGGATTCTCTCCGTAAGCATCCATATCAGATAAAGGCGATCCATAGTTTGATGTATTCCATTCTTTACAACTTATTACGCATGCATGGCAGCCGACACAAGTATCTAGGTCTATTGCCAGGCCCAGTTTTTTTACGGTATTCTTAGGTAGTGATGTCATTAAAATTCATGCCCATATTTAATATTGTGAGGTGCTTTAGGTACTGGAGAATCTTGTGGAGCAATTACTGGTTCAGCAATATCGAGTGTCATATCAATTTTTTCAATCTTGACAGTCAAATCATACCAAGCTGCTTGTCCGGTAATCGGATCAGAATTTGACCATCTTAATCCATCACCTTTAGGTGGCAAAAGTTCATGAATTAGGTGATTTAAAAGAAAGCCTTTTTTTGATTCTGGGGCATTTTTATCCAAAGCCCAGGCCCCAGCTCTTTTACCGATCGCATTCCAAGTCCAAACAGTATCTTCGTTCAGAGCTTTCATTAGTGCAACAGGAATTTTTATTTTACCATGCTTAGAGCTCAACAGGGCCCAATCGCCATTACTAAAATTGTGTTTTTCCCATATTTTTGTTGAAATATATAGTGGGTTTTCTCCATGTATTTGTCTTAGCCAGGCATTCTGTGATCCCCAACTATGATACATCGCTGCGGGTCTTTGTGTTATCGCATGTATTGGAAATTCATTACTGCTTTCGTTCCCACTTCCTTTAGTCGACCACCAGGTCGGCAGCGGATCCATTGACATTTTTATTTGGTTTCTAAGTTGGTCCGGCGGTTGTTTCAACCCATACCCTTCTGCTGCAATTTGAAACTTTCGCATAGGTTCGACATAAATTTGGAAAACATAAGGTTGGATACTATCAAAAAGACCTCGGTCAACTGCCCATTTTTGATAGCTTGAATTCCATGGTTTAAAATATTGGGCTTCCGGTGGGATTTTTTCTGACCAAAATCCACCATTCTTAATGTACGCATTGATTTGGTCTGGATTAGGATCTCCTCTACCTCTACAGTCTCCATCTTTTCCACGAAATCCGGCGAGAGGGCCTATTCCTGGTCTGCGTTGATGATTAATAATATAATCAGCATAATCTTTATAGAGGGCTTCACCTTTGTCATTAACCATGCCGGGTAATTTTAGACGAACACCTAAATCTATTAGGGTAGATTGGAACCCTTTTACGTTGCGATCTGGGTTGACCACGGGCCAACGAATTGAGTCAGCAACTGTATCTGCTTCGCAAATCGGTCGATCTAGCAGCGAGATACAGTCATGTCGCTCAAGATAAGTGGTATCTGGAAGAACTAAGTCAGCAAAAGCGACCATTTCAGAAGAATAACTATCAGAGTAGATAATGTTTGGTATTACATGTGTCCCATCTTCTTTTTTGTCTGTGAGCATCTTCATCACGCCTTGAGTATTCATTGACGAATTCCAAGCCATATTTGCCATATACATAAAAAGAGTATCAATCTTGTACGGATCTCCCGCATGTGCATTTGAAATTACCATATGCATTAGTCCGTGGGATGACATTGGGTTTTCCCATGTGAACGCTTTATCAATTCGTATGGGGGTTCCCTCTTCATTTACAGCGAGGTCATCGGGTCCATGAACAAAGCCTAAGTGTGGTCCATCAAGTGGTGACCCAGGCGTTACTTTAAAGTGAGGTTTAGGATGGGCAGTGGCAGGTTTTGGATAAGGGGGTTTGAATCGAAATCCGCCTGGCACTTCAACGCTTCCTAATAAAATTTGAAGTAAATGGAGTGAACGGCATGTTTGAAATCCATTTGAATGGGCCGATATTCCTCTCATTGCATGGAAACTAACTGGCCTACCGATCATTTTCTTATGACGTTCTCCTTTCCAGTCGGTCCATTCTTGATCGAAAACTATTTCTTCTTCAAATGCCACTGTCGCAAGCTCATTTGCAATCTTAACGATTCTTTCCGCACTAATTCCGACGGATTTTGCAACCTTATTGGGGGCGTAGTCCTTACATAAGTATTTATCAGCCATGAGTTGGAACACAGTTCTATGAAGTCCATTCTCATCAGTATGTGATGCAGTGATGTCTGCTTTTATATTTGGCGTATCAAAAGGAACTACAGCTCCTGATTTTTTATCTAGTACCAGGGGTTTTTCGTTTTTATCTTTTAGAAATAAGCCCGACTCTTTGGTGTTCTTAATTCCATTTATTAAAAATGGAGCGTTAGTATACCGGGTAAGATAATTAAAGTCGATTTTTCCAGCTTTGAAAAGGGTGTGAATCAGTGACAAGATGAACAAACCATCGGTTCCAGGTGTTATTCCAATCCATTCATCTGCAATCGCATTGTATCCCGTTCTAATAGGATTCACACCAATGATTTTGGCGCCACGTTTTTTTAATTTTCCAAGTCCAATTTTTATTGGGTTACTATCGTGATCCTCAGCAACACCAAAAATCATGAATAATTTCGTTTTGTCCCAATCGGGGCTTCCAAACTCCCAAAAGGCACCTCCAAGGGTATATATCCCCGCCGCAGCCATATTTACTGAGCAAAAACCTCCATGGGCGGCATAATTTGGTGTTCCAAATTGTTGTGCCCACCAGCCCGTGAATGATTGTGATTGATCTCTTCCAGTAAAAAAGGCTAACTTTTCCGGAGCATTTTTTTGTATTGGTTTTAATATATTCTTTGCAATATCCAGTGCTTCATTCCATGAAATTTCTTTAAATTTTCCTGACCCTCGTTCTCCAACCCTTTTGAGTGGTGCTCTTAGCCGAGCTGGTGAATAATGTTGCATTATACCAGCTGATCCTTTTGCACAAAGTACCCCCTTGTTTACTGGGTGATCTTTATTACCTTCGATATACTTCACTTTACCATTTTCAATATGAACGTCGATACCACATCTACAAGCACACATGTAGCAGGTAGTTTTTTTTATAGTATCAGAGACTTTTGGTGAGATATCAAGTTTCGGTTGTAAACCTTTAGGCATCTGGTTGAACTTTCTATTCTGAAGGAAAAAGACTTTCTTGTAAACTTGGCTTTTGCGCCGATACAACGTACCACTTTACTAATCGTATGTTTTATCGAAAATTAGCAAATCTGCAATGGTTTTTTGATTATATTGAATTGAAAAATACGGAAATTTTAGATATCTTTGGCCTTTGTAAACAAATCTATGAACTTTTATAGGATGGATTTAGATTTTGTTTCTGCTAATAGGCTCTCAATTTTGGAATGATCAAATTCGTTGATTATTTGGTTTACGTCGGAGATATTTTCTCCCAATGTTGCCAGTACTTTTTCCCCGACTTTTAATGCTCCATGATGTGTTCCCAAAATAATATCCCGAGCTCCACGAGTATAAAGATCTTTATAATGATTTGTGTTTCTAGCGATTACGATTAGCTTGGTTTTTGGATGCTTCTTAATAATGAATTCAGTTGTGTTGATTGATTTTTGAGTGTCTGATGTCGTTATTACAATAACTTCTGAATTTTTAACCCCAGCTTTTACTAGTAAAGTGGGGTCAGATATGTCGCCTAAAAGAGCTTTTATACCCCTCCGGCGTAACATTTTAATATTTGAGGATGAGTGATCTAGTACTAGAACATCAATACCGTGCTTAATAAGTATTTGGTTTATAATCTCTCCGACTGAGTTCAATCCCATAATAATTACTCTTGATGAAGAACTAATATTCTTGTCAGAAAGCTTCATTTTGGAAGCGAGATTCGAAATTTTTAGTTCTAGTATTAAAAAGAAAAGAAGAGGCGTTATTAGCATTGATAACGCTATTACGAGTGATAAATTTTCAGCCACATAAGGCGGCACAACATGAGCAGTTTTTGCTAAAGCTAAGAGTACGAAACCAAATTCACCGGCTTGGGATAGATAGAGCGCTATTAAAAAAGATGAGTTTTTTTCTAAAAGAAAAATTTTGGCCAGTATAAAAAGAACAATACTTTTTGTGACGATGAGGCTGATTGTCAAGCTTAATATTGGGAATAAATTTTGAATAAGTAAATTAAAGTTTATACCAGCACCAACTGTTATAAAAAACAAACCTAGTAGTAGACCTTTAAATGGTTCTAGGTCAGATGCAAGCGCATGCCGGTATTGGCTATTTGATAAAACTAACCCAACCAAAAATGTTCCAAGTGCTGGGGATAATCCAACAAGTGTCATTAGGTAAGCAATCGAAATAATGAGCAAAAAGGTAGCTGCAAGAAATATTTCTCGTGTACCATATTTGGCAATATATTTTATAATCGGTTCGGTAAGATATCTACTAGCTAATATAATTGTTGCTATTGCACTTGCAATTACGAGAGCGGAGATCCAGCCTGGTAATTGAGCAATAATACTACTACTATGTGCTTTTCCTTCGACTATTTCCTCACCATTTAAAACTGCACTGAGAAGGGCTTCCACTTGTAGTTCTTGGAGAGCAAGAAGAGGAAGGATGGCGAGCATTGGAATTACCGCAACGTCTTGCATTAGGAGGATAGCAATAGCACTCTTTCCACCCTCAGTGTGCTGCATTTTTTTTTCAGTTAGGGTTTGTAATACTATAGCTGTAGAGGATAAACTTAGGATTAAAGCTATAGCTAATGACGTTTGCCACGGTAAGCCAAGTTGAATAGCAATAAACGCAATTATGCAAGTTGTGATAAAAATTTGTAACCCGCCTAAACCAATGAGCGATTCACGCATATCCCAAATCCTTTTAGGACGCATTTCTAGCCCGATTAGGAATAGCATTATTACGACTCCAAATTCTGCGTAATGTTGAATTTGTTCTGTGTTAGAGCCAATTAAATGTAGCAAAGGGCCTAAAAAAACGCCTGCTAACAAATAACCAAGTACTGAGCCTAATCCTAAACGCTGAGAAAGTGGTACTGCAATTACAGCTGCCGACAAGAATAGAGAAGCCTGTAAAAGAACGTTTTCCAATTTTACCTTTTATTGTTTAATGCCTTCAGAAATGGACAAATTTTCTGTAAAAATTTTAGAAACATCATTGATGAATAAATAGTATTGTATTGAAAAATAACTAAATTCAAACTTTTTTTCATTTTTGTTCTTTTTTTATTCAATTTATAAAAAACTGGTCTCTTTATTGCAATATCCCATTAGCACGAATGAGGAGGTCACGATGCAAGTAAATCAATCACCATCAGAATTAATAGTTGAAGTCTTTGCAGTCGCCGTTTCTGAGTTGACCTCACTTGGGTTATCAAAAGAGCAGGCTGTTCTTGGACTGTTAAGTCAAGCAGCAGTTCAGGCGAATCCTACAGCGATGATGCATGCGGCCGCGCTTCATGATAAGTATCATAAAGATTTTTTGGTTGTTTGAATAATTTTCTCAAGAGAGTTTACGAATCTGTTGCGATCTGATTTTGAAAATTGTCTTCCTTTTCCCTGGTGGAATGGATCAGCAGATCTAATGTCAGACATTAGATTTCGGAAAGCTACTTTGTTTCCAATATTTTTTGTATTAATCGCTTCGCCATCGTGTGAAATAACATGAGCTCCTTTTTCAATAGATCTAGCAGAAAGTGGAATATCGGCGGTAATTACAGCATCGTTTTTCTGAATGTTTTGAACGATCCAATTGTCAGCTTCATCAGGACCAGAATCTACGACGATAGTTTTAACAAATGGATTGGTACTCGGCCTGATTCCTCCATTTGAAACTATGTAAACTTCTATTTGATGTCTTGATGCGATATTAATCGTTTCAAGTCTAACAGGACAAGCATCAGCATCTACATAAATACGGAAACTAGAGGGGCAAATTTCGTGCATACTATTTAGATTTCTCTCGATGTGTCAAAAAGTATTGTATATAATAATACGTGTATAATATTTATTTTTATCTTAATTTTATTATATTCACTCAGTAAGGTAAAATATCAGTGTTATTAACAATTGTTAAGGCTATAAAATGAATTTAAATTTATCACAAAAGCGAGTTGTTATAACAGGTGGATCAAAAGGAATTGGATACGCTATTGCGGAAGCATTTTTAAGAGAGGGTGCTGAGGTAATTATTATTGCTAGAAATGCCAAAACTTTAGAGCTCGCAGCTCAAAATCTTTTTAAATTAACGGGACGGAATCCAGCATGGTATAGTTTTGATTTATCGGATTTGAACCAAAGAAAACTTTTGCATCAAACTATTGGTGAAATTGATATTTTAGTTAATAATGCTGGGGCAATACCTGGAGGAGATCTGTTTAGTTTAAAAATCGAAGATTGGCTATCGAGTTGGAATCTTAAGGTCTTTGGATATATTCATCTTTGCCAATTATTTTTGTCTAAAATGAAGCTTAAGCAATCAGGCACAGTGATTAATATTATTGGGATGGGCGGTAGAGCAGTACGCTCAAATTATATTTGTGGGGCTGGTGGGAATGCAGCTCTAATTGGTTTTACAAATGCCATTGGATCGGAGACACCTGACTACAATGTGAGAGTATTTGGAATTAATCCATCTCCGACACTAACAGATCGTATGATCCAATTATTTAAAGTGCGAGCTGCCAAAGAGCTCGGTGACGCGAAGAAATGGGATGAGCTGGTAAATTCACAAAAGCTACCATTTGGTCGAGTAAAGTCTCCCGATGAAGTGGCGGCTCTGACAGTTATGTTAAGTTCAAATAAAGTGCATTACCTATCTGGGACTGTAATTGATCTTGATGGAGGCAGTCAATGGAGGTCTTAGGGCTCTATTAGATCAAATCTACACGATGTGTTTAAACTTCTTCAAAAATTTGATTTCCAATGTCTCTTGAATGACCTCTAAAAATGGCGACCAAATTTTCTCTACTATTCCTAATGGTAACATCATAAATAGCAGATCGGCCATATTTCTTAATTTCGTGTGCTTCTGAAAATAGGACGTCCTTTTCCTTCGCAGGGCTGATGTATGTGATATTACAGTTTTGCGCTACTGCTTTTATATTGTAACTATTACAAGCAAATCCAAAAGTTGCATCTGCTAATGTGAATATAATACCACCATGACAAAATCCATGGCCATTAAGATGAGTATGGTTTATTTCAAGGCGAACTATTGCAGAACCTTTATCAATATTTTCTAAAGTTGCTCCTAGCCGCTGGAATGTTGCATCTTCCTGCATCATCAAAGTTCCAGTTTTAATTGCTCGTTCTTTAATTGTTAATTTGGCAGAAATCATTTCTTTAAACTCTCAGTTCTATTTATCAATTGATCTTGCAATGAGTTCTTTCATTATTTCGTTTGTTCCTCCATAGATTGATTGTACTCGTGCGTCTGCATACATTCTAGCTATTGGATACTCTAACATAAAACCGTACCCACCATGAAGCTGGAGGCACTCATCCATGACTTCATTTTGGATTTGACTCCCCCACCATTTTGCCATTGAAGCCGTCGCAGCATCCAGTTCGTTCTTTGTTAATCTTGAAACGCAATCATTAATGAATGAACGAAGAACTTCCGCTTTAGTTTTAACTTCAGCAAGTTTAAAACGTGTATTTTGAAAATCCATAATCCGTTTGCCAAAGGCATGTCTCTGTTTAACATATTTAATGGTTTCATCGAGCGCATAATCAATGGCTCCTAATGCTGTAATACCGATACACAAGCGCTCCCATGGTAATTGTTTCATTAACTGATAAAACCCCTGACCTTCTTCGTTCCCTATCAGGTTAGTTAATGGGACTTTAACATTTTCAAAAAACAATTCAGAGGTGTCATTGCCCTTAAGTCCCAATTTTTTTAAATTTTTTCCTCTTCGGAAACCATCAACTTCAGATGTTTCAACCATTATTAAAGACACGCCCTTTGCTCCTGCATTCTTATCAGTTTTACTTGTAACAATAACTAGATCTGCAGATTGACCGTTCGTGATAAATATTTTCGAACCATTTATTGTATATTGGTTTCCATTTTTTGCTGCACTGGTTGTTATTGATTGAACATCAGAACCCGCCCCTGGTTCTGTCATTGCTAAGGCTCCAATTTTCTCCCCAGATATTAGTTTAGGCAGCCATTTTATTTTTTGTTCATGACTTCCGTAGGCAGTTACGTAATGGATCACGATTGATTGGATGCCATAGCCCCAACTAAAATCGCCTGTGCGAGCTTGCTCATACAGCGCAATTGAGTCGAATCCCATATCGCCCCCAGAACCTCCATATTCTTCAGCAACGGAGCCTCCCATCATTCCTGCTTCACCTGCCTTCAACCAAAATTTTCGATCTACAATTCCTTTTTCATGCCAAGATTCGATCTGTGGAACCATTTCTTGTTTGTAGAATTTTTGAGCGCTATCACTGAACAGATGATGCTCATCTGCTGCCCAATTCGCGCTAGGTGAATATAAAGTCATGTCTCTTCCTATTTCTAATTATTTCTCACTTTTTTTAAGTATATTTGTTGATATTTTCAATAAGTTAAGTGAACTGAGTATTTTTACTACCCTTTAACAAGAGAATTTCTCTGGTTTCGTTCGGCGATGCCACCTCTAAACCAATACCTTCAATAATTTTCTTTATTTTGATGACTTGTTCAGAGTTAGCTTTGGCGTGAATTCCTTTTCCAGCCCAGATACTATCTTCGAGACCGACTCGTACATTTCCTCCTGACGCTAATGCGAGAGCACCAACTCTCATCTGGTTTGCGCCAGCTCCTAGTACTGACCACTCATAGTCTTTTCCAAATAGTCTATCTGCCGTTCGTTTCATATGAGCGACATCATCGGAATGCGTCCCTATCCCTCCAAGTAAACCAAAAACGGTTTGGATAAAAAAAGGAGGTTTAATAAAGTTTCGGTCGACAAAGTGCGCAAGATTATAAAGATGTGCTGTATCGTAGCATTCAAATTCAAATCTGGTTCCATTATTTGAGCAACTATTTAAAACAAATTCTATATCCTTAAACGTATTTTTGAAAACTAGATCAGTACTATTTTCAAGATGAGCTTTTTCCCAACTATGTTTAAATGATGTATATTTTTTTAACAATGGAAATAAACCAAAATTCATTGAGCCCATATTTAGTGATGCTAACTCCGGTTTGAATTTCAATGTGGGAAGAACCCGTTCCTCTACCTTCATAAAGGGACTTCCACCAGTGGTGATATTAAGAACAGCATCGGTGCTTTGAGAAATTTGAGGTAAAAATTTTGCAAAGGCCTCTGGTGATTGATCAGGTTGACCCGTCTCAGGATCTCGAGCATGAATATGTATTATTGAGGCTCCAGCATTGGCTGCGCTAATTGCAGCGTTTGTAATTTGAGTTGGCGTAATGGGTAGGAACTCTGACATTGTCGGCGTATGAATTGCCCCAGTAATAGCACAACTAATTATAATTTTTTTTGACATTAGTTACCCTTTATTTTCAGATGACTGATCGCATTTATGAAAGCATTTTGAGGTCGCCGCATACAGAAATAGCCTGGCCAGATATCATGCTTCCAGTTTTACCAGCCAAGAACAGTATTTGGTTCGCAATGTCTGATGCATTAACATATTTTTTAATCGATGAGTAAGATAGTGCTTCAGCTTCGACCTCATCATAACTTATATTTCTAATGCGCGCTTTATTTTTTAAAACAGATTCTTGACGCTTACCAGCTACAATACCAGGAAGAATTGCATTTACGCGAATATCATAGTTACCTAATTCAATAGACAAAGATTTTGTTAACCCAATAACCCCCCATTTTGCGGTAGCATAAGGTGAACGCATTGCAAACCCCATTCGTCCAGCAGCAGAGGAAACATTAATAATGGAAGCATTTTTACTTTGTTTTAAGTAAGACACTGAAGTTCTAATGCAATTAAACTGACTTGTTAAACAAACATTCAGACAGTTTGACCACTCTTCAGGCGATATATTTTCTATCTTTTCTGTGGGACCGCCGATGCCGGCATTATTTACTAGAGTGTCTATACCCCCTAATTGGTTTGCCGCAATTTCAATAAATTTTTCAGTTTCATCTGAATTTGCCACATTACAAAATTGAGTGTTGATTTCTGAGTATTTTTGTTTCACTGACTCTAGTGCTTCCTCATCTATGTCACAGATAACTACTTTTGCCCCGTTAGCTAAAAAAGCTTTAGCAGTTTCTAAGCCTATTCCAGACGCTCCTGCCGTAATAATTACTTTAGCGGTATTTGTCATTTAAATTTGTTTCCAGTCTATGGTTTAGATTAATTTTTAATTGCCATAATAGTAGATGATATCAGTTCGATCTATCTGTGAAAAGTGCTTTTGATTGGTGAGATCAGAAATGTATTAATAGTTTTTTAAGGAAAGCCTGTTGTTTAAAACTGATGTGGTTTGTCTCTAAAAATAAGATAGGTTGCTTTATCATTTTTTGACATTAAGGTGACATGGATAAATAACTTAGAGATTAAAATAGTATTTCAGCCGCTCTTATTTGTAATAAGCCGCTGAGGGAGAAAGTATAATGAAAAGAAGAATGCCAGCTATCGCCTACATTTTGTATGACTGGGCGATATCGCCACTTCCAACTCTTCATACAACGTTTATTTTTTCTATTTTCTTTGTTCAAGCTGTTGCCCCAAACGAAATTCTGGGGAACGTCTGGTGGAGTTGGATGATTGCGGCATGTTCTTTTACTATTGCTATCATTTCACCACTTGCTGGAGCCGATGGTGATCGTCGCGGTACACGTAAGCGTTGGTTGTTATTTATGACATTAATATCAGCGGGGGCGACTTCCTGTCTTTGGTTCGTTCTTCCAACTTCTGAATTAACCGAGCAAGCTCAGAATTGGATGATAATTTTAACATTAGTTTTGTCTTATTTTGCTATTGTTACAAACGATGGAGTTTATACTTTTTATAATGCATTACTTCCAGCGGTGGCTGAACGACAATGGCTTGGTCGCGTTTCGGGTTGGGCATTTGGAATAGGTTATATCAGTGGATTGCTAGCCCTTTTTTGTGCTCTACCTGTAGTCGCTCCAGGCATGTTTGGTTTAAGTGAGCCTTTATTTGGGATTAGTACTGACGACGCAACTAATATTCGCATTACAATGCCCTTTGTTTCCCTTTGGCTAATTGTTTTTTCGATTCCATTGTTTGTTTTTTGCCCAGAGCCTGAGAAAGCAGATGAACCAAATTTTAAGGAGACGTTTAACTCTGGTCTAAAGGCTGTTGTTGAAATACCTGGCTTGTTGAGGTTTCTAGTTGCTCGGATGTTTTATGCTGACGCACTAGTGGTTGTTTTTGCCATGGGTGGAATTTATGCTGGTACAGAATTTGGTTTCTCAATAGGTGGGGCAACTGCTCAGAATTTGATAGTGTTTGGAATTGTTCTTAATTTGACCTCTGGCTTAGGTGCTATCCTAGGAGGATACAGCGATGATTTTCTCGGTTCCTATCTGACGCTAAGAATTTCTTTAATTTGTCTGGCGCTTAGTGCTTTAGCGGCAATTCTTACATCATCCTTGTTTGTGTTTTGGATTGCAGGTTCATGTTTGGGTCTTTTCATCGGGCCAGTACAGTCGTGTACCAGAGTTTTAGTAGCAAATGCAGTTCCAAGAGCGGAACTAAGAAGTCGTATTTTTGGTTTGTTTATGTTGTCTGGAAAAGCGACAAGCTTTATTGGGCCACTGCTCTATGGTGTTTTTGTGTCTGTTTTTGAAACGTCTAGAGCTGGAATGAGTGTTGCCCTTATCTTGTTAATCTTAGGATTTATATTACTTGCAAAGGTGCCGCCGGGTCAAAAGACTTATCCTAACCAGTAGTAGAATAAGATGATATCTAATTATAAGAGAGTGCCGTGGATTTTAAACAGGTTATAGCTGCGAACAATTTTTTATTCGAAAAAATAATTGAGACGCCATTACTCGATTTATCCAGTAGTAAAGTGTTACCTCTTTTCCCAAGTCAGACAAGAGTAAAAATGAAACTGGAATTTTTACAGCATGTAGGATCCTTTAAGGCAAGGGGTGTCCTTTTGGGACTCTCTCGATTGACGGTAGAACAAAAAAAAGCAGGAGTTATCGCATTTAGTGCAGGCAATCATGCTCTTGCTGTTTCTTGGGCGGCGCAGTTTTTGGGAATAAGTGCTAAGGTCATTATGCCAAAAACAGCTGATAAATTTCGAGTTGAAGGTTGTAAAACCTATGCAGCTGAAATTTTATTGGCTGAGGATGCAGAGGAAGGATTTTCTTTGATGTATGATCTATCAGAAAAAGAAAAGCGACAAGTTATGCATCCTTTTGAAGCAGACCACATGATAATTGGAGCAGCAACTTGTGGATTGGAAATGATTAGCTCAATGCCGGACATGGATGTTGCCATAATTCCGATTGGTGGCGGTGGTTTAATTTCTGGAATATCAAGTGCAATAAAGTTGGTAAAACCTTCTGTCACAGTATTTGGGGTTGAACCTTATGGAGCAGATAGCATGTTCCAGAGTTTTTTGAAAAAAAAACCTATGGTTATTGATAAGGTAAAAACAATTGCAGATAGCCTTGGAGCACCTATGGCATTACCGAAATCTTTTGAGTTAGCGCGAAGAAATGTTGATGAAATTGTTAGGTTGACCGATAATGAAATGGTTGAGTCGATGAATATAATTAGAGAAAAATTAAATTTTCTGGTTGAACCTGCCTGTGGATCATCTTTGGCTGCATGTTTGGGTCCATTAAAAGAGAAGGTGCTAGGTAAAAATGTTGCTCTTATAGCGTGTGGTTCCAATATCTCATTTGATCGGTACAAAGAAATTGTGAGTTGAATTTTAAACGACAGATCTGATTAAGGTTAATATAATGTCAGTTGGATTAATTATTATTGTTGGTACCCTAGCTTGTGTGATCCTTGATTTATGGCAAAGGTTTCTTCTTTTCTTTTTTAAGGTCCCACCATCAAATTGGGCCGTAGTGGGTCGCTGGCTTGTTTATTTTCTAAAGAGTGGGCGATGGGTGCAGTCTGGTATAATCAAGCAAGATCCTATAAGAAATGAGCTTTATATCGGATGGGCATTTCATTATTTTATTGCCTTTATATATGCTTTATTTTATTTTTATCTTTATAAACAGGGAGCTATAGCATTTGGATTAAAGGAAGGTTTAGTTTTTGGCTTCATCAGTGTAATAGTCCCGTGGTTTTTTTTCATGCCAGCTATGGGCGCAGGTTTATTAGGGAATAAAACTCCCAATCCGACCTTTACTTGCTTTTTGGCATTGGGCGCGCATGGAATTTTTGGTGGCGCACTTGGATTGTTTTTCAAATTATTTTATTAGAGAACTTAAGAAAAATCGTTAAAAGGTTTGAATGAAATTTATTGAAGCTCATAAGGATTTGTTAATATGGTTGATATAGCGACGAGAGTCTTTAATCAAAATTGGAAAATTGATCCAATTGTACGTTCGTTACTAGATACGGATTTTTACAAAATCTTAATGAATCAATTTATTTACAGGAATTCTAAAGGTGTTGAGGTCAAATTCCAATTAATTAACAGAACAAAAGATGTTTCATTGGTTGACTTGATATCAGAGGAAGAACTCAGAAATCAACTTGATCAGGCTCGAATGTTAAGATTATCTCGTGGCGAGGCAACATGGCTTAGAGGCAACCATTTCTATGGAAATGAGATGATGTTTTCTCCAGAATATGTAAGCTGGTTCGAAGAGTTTACTCTACCAGAGTATAATTTGAAGAAACAAAATGACAACTATGAACTTACTTTTGAAGGTGCGTGGAATGAAGTTTCTCTATGGGAAATACCAGCCTTATCAATAGTGTCAGAGCTGCGTTCGCGGGCTTTACTTAGAGAAATGGGAAAATTTGAATTACAGGTTCTCTACGCTCGGGCAATGACTAAACTTTGGGAAAAAATTGAAAAGTTAAAAAAACTTACTAATTTGAGAATCGCAGATTTTGGAACGAGGAGACGTCATAGCTTCCTTTGGCAAGACTGGTGTATTCAGGCAATGAATGAAGGTCTAGGAGAAAAGTTTCTTGGTACGTCTAATTGCTTAGTTGCTCAACGACGAGAATTAGAGGCTATTGGTACAAATGCTCATGAGTTACCAATGATATACTCTGCTCTAACGGATACAGATTCTGAACTTGCCGCAGCACCCTACGAAGTGCTTGCGAACTGGCAAAAAGAATATGATGGAAATTTAAAAATAATTCTTCCCGATACTTATGGCTCTGAAAATTTTTTTAAAAATGCTCCAGACTGGCTAGCACAATGGACGGGGGTACGTATTGATTCTGGCAACCCGATTTTGGGTGCGGAGACGGCACTAAGGTGGTGGAGCTCTAAAGGAGAGGATACAACAAAAAAATTATTAATTTTTTCGGATGGGCTTGATGTGAATGCGATAGAAATGCTTTATGCGCGTTTCTCATCAAGTGCAAGGTTGAGTTTTGGATGGGGAACAATGCTTACGAATGATTTTAGGGGTCTAGGAATTAATTTAGAAGCAAATCCAATGTCCCTTGTCTGTAAAGCTGTGAATGCGAATGGAAGGCCTACCGTTAAGATTTCTGACGACTTTGGAAAAGTGCTAGGCCAAGCTTCTGATTTAAATCGATACAAGCGTGTTTTTGTATAGCACCGGTTTTATGTTAAAGTTTATATATAAAAATTGTCGACTTCTTATAAATCGTTTGTACAGATGGAGTTTTTATAATGCTCAATAGGCCTTTAATTTCTAGAGAAGTAGTTTTAGTTGGAGGTGGGCATGCTCACGCTCTATTTTTGCGTAAATGGGGTATGAAGCCCATTCCTGGCGTACAAATCTCATTAATTTCTCCAAATTCTGAAACAACTTACACTGGTATGTTGCCAGGGTTTTTAGCCGGTCATTATTCTAAAGAGCAGATTGTTATTGATTTAATCAAATTATGTAGATTTGCTGGCGCTCGTTTTATAATGGCGTCGGTAGATAATATCTTATCAAAGGAAAATTTAATTTCTATTAGTGGTCGCGATTTTTTGCCTTACGATGTTGCGTCGGTCAACATTGGAGTGACATCAGCATTAATTGGAAACAAACTATCTAATTTATATACGAACTCTATCCGACCTCTAACAGATTTCGTTGAGCGGTGGAGTGCTTTTAAAAAGGAACTCAAGGGTCATAGAGTACATCCAAAAATTGTTATTATTGGTGGAGGCATTGGAGCGGTGGAAATTGCGATGGCGATGTCTCATGCAATAAAATCATTGGGGATTACAGATTTTATGATAACGATTCTTGATAAATCAGAGTTACTTAATGAGGTTCACTCATCAACTCGCAAAACAATTTTAACGACCTTAAAGCGTTCTTCTATTTTGGCGTTGACTCATGTGAGAGTTTTTGAATGTACTGAAAGATCTGTTCGACTGGAAAATGGTTCTGAAATTGAGTCAAATTTCACAATAATAGCTGCCGGAGCAAGAGCATATGATTGGTTGGAGCATACTGATTTAAGTTTGAAAGGGGGGTTTATAAAAGTTGATCAAAATCTGCGTGTTCTTGGTCGTTCGAATATTTTTGCAGTTGGCGATTGTGCTCACTTAACGTTTTCTCCAAGGCCAAAAGCTGGAGTTTTTGCCGTGAGGCAGGCGCCCATTCTATTTCAAAATGTGTGTGCTAAAATACTCAAGAGAAAACTAAAAGTGTTTTCGCCCCAAAAAAATCATCTAAAGTTAATTTCTCTAGGCGATAAAAAAGCCATTTCTGATTATGTGTTGCCATCAGTCTCTGGTGGTATGGTTTGGAACATTAAAAATAAAATTGATCAAGCATTTATGATAAAGTTTTCTAATTTTCCTCTTATGACTGGAAAATCTGCAGGTTATAAAGTTCCCGTTGGAATATTAAATGATCCTAATCCTGATCAAATGCTTTGCGGAGGCTGCGGAGCTAAAGTTAGCAGTGAGGTTCTTAATTCAGTTATTCAAAATATAGATCAAAAAGACCGAAAGGATGTACTAACGGGAATTGGAGATGATGCTGCAGTAATAGATGTTAAGACGAAGAGACAAATACTCACTACTGATCATTTGAGGGAGTTTAATTCAGATCTCTGGTCTTATGCTAAAATAACGGCTGTTCATTCTTTGGGAGATATTTGGGCGATGGGAGGCAAGCCACAAGTTGCTATGGCACATATTATCATTCCCGAAGCTTCTGATAAGGTTCAGAAAAACTGGTTAAAACAAATAATGCGAGCGGCTTCTGATGCTTTTGAAGCCGACGGAGCTCGGATTGTGGGCGGTCATACTTCTATAGGGGCGGAATTTAGTATAGGTTTTAGTGTAACAGGAACTGTTTCGAAGGATCCAATATTAATTTCAGGAGCGCGACCAGGTGATCTTCTCGTGCTTACTAAACCGATTGGTTCGGGTACTATTTTAGCTGGAGAAATGCAATTACTCTCCAGAGGTCATTGGGTTGAGTCCGCGTTAAAATGGATGACAAAATCACAGAGTAAAGCTTCAGAAGTTTTATACTCAGCTCGAGCAATGACCGACATTACAGGATTTGGACTAGCAGGGCATTTAATTCGTATCTGTGAACATTCCCAAGTATCCGCGACTTTAGAATTATCTCAAATTCCATTCCTTATGGGAGCTGAGCAATTAGCAAAATCGGGGATTAAATCTTCACTTTATGAAAATAATCTGAAAGTTAAAAATAAAATGGCATTTGTCCCCAGCGCTAAAGCCAACCTACTTTTTGACCCTCAAACTTCAGGAGGTTTGCTTGCGGCTATACCAAAAGAAGATTTAGACCGAGTTTCACAAAAACTTACTGTTTTAGGGTTCTGTTCAAATGTAATCGGTAGAATTTCTAAGGGGAAACCTTTCATTTTTGTAAATTAGTCTACTTTGCATGCTACTAACTAATAAGATTAGAAATTTTGTGAGCAGCATTTAAAATCGATGCTTTCGTTAATGATGTCATTTCAACTGATGAGAATGTTAGGCTCGTTGAATTTTTCTGACTGTTTTTATAACGAGAGTCATAGTGATGGCACATCAGTTCATTTGCTAATTCAATAAATTTTCTTGCTTTTGACAAAGTTTTCCACTCTAAAACTTTTTTTTTGCCATGCTGATTTTTTAAGAATTCAATTCGTTGTTCTAGTTGGTTCTGATTTTCAGTCAGATCTCGATAAGACTGTGCTAAATAGACGGCTCGATCATGTAAAGGGGCGCGTATTTCAATTCGAGGGGATTTTTTCATAACGTTCCAAATTTTACTTGGTATCATAATTCGTCCAATTTTATTTGACTCTGCTTCAAGAATGATTGGTCTTGCAGGGTTTAAAGATTCTAGTTTGTGAAATAATAAACTTTCAAAAAATTTTTGAGACGGTTGTTCTGTTCGGGTCGCTCCAAACACAGAACCCCTATGGTTGGCTAGTCCCTCCAAATCAATAATTTGTATATTGAAATTTTCCAATGCTTGGATAATTTCTGTTTTAGCGGTGCCTGTATGCCCTGAAATTAGAATGAAATTGTATTCAAGTTGTCGTTTATGTAATAATTCTGACACGTCGTGTCGGTAATTCTTGTAACCTCCATTTAAAAGCGTAGGTCTCCAACCAATTTCAGCTAAAATTGTAGAAAAAGCTGATGACCGTTGTCCCCCACGCCAACAATATATTAAAGGATTCCATTTTCTTTCTTTAGAAAAAAGAACATTCTCTAAATGTTGAGCAGTATTCCTGGCAATAAGTGCTGCTCCAATTTTACGGGCTTTAAATCGACTTTCTTGTTTGTAGGTCCACCCAACTAGAGCTCTTTCTTTATCGGATAACACTGGTAGGTTTATGGCTCCAACTACGTGATCTAGGTTAAATTCAGATGGTGACCGAACATCAATTATGGTGTCATATTCATTGGGCTTTATCTCGCTGAAATTACATTTAGGGATTTGCACTAGGTTATGTCTTTCGTTAGCCTTTTATGGGTTTTTAAAATTTCGATGTACACTTAGTTCCGATCTGCGGCGTCCTCAAGTTTTTCCCAATCAAATTCTACGCCGATGCCTGGTGTATCTGGAGCAATTGCAAAGCCATTATTTAGTTGGAGTGGTCGGAGTGTATATTGGTCTATTGGGAAAGAGTGAATTTCTATCCAGTTTTTGGATCCTTGACCTGAAACCAAACTAACATGTAGTTCCTGCATTCCGTGACTGGAGATATTGATATTTTTTTCTTTTGCTTTTTTGGCAACTTTTAACCAGCATGTTATTCCTCCACAATTTGATGCATCTGGTTGTATGAAGGATAATTTAGATAGCTCGAAAGCGTGTTCAAATTCACGCATGGTGTGAAGGTTTTCACCCATAGCTAGAGCAACAGACGAACCTTTACTTACAGTACCATAACCAGAAAAATTGTCAGGCTCTATTGGTTCTTCGAACCACAAAACATCATACTGCTCAAATAATTTTGCCGCCTTTATGGCTCGAGTTATATTCATGGAGTAATTAGCGTCTACCATCAAACTAATATTAGGACCAATCAAATTACGGACCTGTCTTATTCTTTCGATATCATCTTCGAGTTGATCTCGTCCAATTTTAATTTTTACGCCTTTAACTCCTAAAGCGAGGTAGCCTCTGATATTATTTAGTAGTTTTGGTAATGAGAAGTTTAGATCGATACCTCCGCAGTAAGCTAAACATTTCGTGTTAACACCGCCTGACATGTTTGAGAGAGGTTGGTTTAGGGTTTTCCCCCTAATATCCCATAGAGCTATATCAACTGCTGATATTGCAAACGAAGAAATGCCACCACGCCCTACGTAATGCAAATACCATTGTAGCTCATCATTTATATCTTCGACTGTAGTTGAATTTTTTCCCAAGACGAACGGTACAATATCGTTGTCGATCATTGCTTTTATAGCGCTACCACCACGCCCACCAGTATACGTATAACCTGTTCCTTCGAGGCCGTTATTTAATATAACTCTGACAGTTATTAACTCGAAATGGGTATGGTTCCCGTGCTTCGCATCCATCAGCGGTTCTGATAACGGAATACGATATATTTTGCTTGTAACAGATTTAATTTTGCTCATGTTCATGTGTTATGTATTAATAGCGCAAAGTCTCATTCCGGCATTTGGAAGCCAGGAGTTGATTTTGATATATTAATTTCCATTTCATCCATTTCAGACTCAATATTTTCGAATAGTGGGGATGACATGTATCGTTCTGCTGTATCGGGCAACATACACAAAATTACTGATCCTTTAGGTGCTCGCTTTGCCACTTCCATCGCAATTGCGAATGTTGATCCACCAGAAATACCCGTAATGATACCTTCTCGTTTTGCAAGTTCTTGTGCCCACTTGATTCCATCAGTTGAAGAGACTGGTATGATTTCATCGTAGAATTTTTTATCAATTGTTTCTTGAAGAACTTTTGGAATAAAATCTGGTGTCCACCCTTGTATTAAATGAGGCTTCCATGCTGGATGGCTTGCTTGCGGTTCTCCAGTAGCGGTTCTTTTTTGCTCGACGCGGCTTGATATTAATGCAGCATTTTCAGGTTCACTTAAGATAATCTTTGTTTGTGGCCTCTCTTTTCTCAATACACGGCCCACTCCTGAGACGGTTCCGCCGGTACCATAGCCAGTAATCCAATAATCCAAATTTTTTCCTTCAAAATCAGATATTATTTCTCTTGCTGTTGTTCGTTCGTGGATATCTGCATTAGCTTCGGTTTCAAATTGTTGAGCAAAAAACCAGTCATTTGCTTCAGCAAGTTCTTTGGCCTTTTTATACATGCCAAGACCTTTTTCAGCTCGAGGCGTTAAAACTACTTTTGCTCCCAAAAATCGCATTAATTTTCTTCTTTCAATTGAGAAGCTATCTGCCATGGTTATTACCAGTGGATAACCCTTTGCCGAGCATACCATTGCTAGGCCTATTCCGGTATTCCCACTTGTTGCTTCAACCACTGTTTGCCCGGGCTTCAAAAGTCCCTTCGCTTCCGCACTTTCAATTATGCTAATTGCTAAGCGGTCTTTTACGGATCCTGCTGGATTAAAGAACTCCGCTTTCACGTAAATACTTGAACTTTCTTCATTGATATTATTTATTAGTGAGCAAGGAGTGTTTCCTATTGTATCAATTATAGAACCGTATAATCGCCCTTGGCCTTCTGTAATTCTTTTGCCAATAGTGTTGTTACTAGTCATAAAGCGCTCCATTGATTAAAGGATAAGTTAATGTTATTTACAATTTAGTAAATGATATATTAATTAACCAATGAGGAATATCAATAAAACCAATTAAAGTTTTTTATTTTTGTTAACGAAAGTAACAAGCTTTTTCTACTTGCAAGGAGATACTATGAAAAATGTTTTTATAACTGGGACAAATAGAGGGTTAGGTTTAGAACTAGTGCGACAGTATCTTAAGAATGGAAGAAAAGTTTTTGCAACTTGCCGTGATATAAGAGTAGCATCTGAGCTTGTAAGTTTGCAAAAAGAATCCGACGGTATGCTTGAGATATTGGATTTAAATTTGTTTTCTGACGATTCTATAAATAAACTTTCCGAAATGCTGTCAGATTCTCCAATCGATCTCTTTGTAAATAATGCTGGAATGATGGGACCTAGAAATCTGCAATTAGGTGGAGTTAACGGGGGTTCTTGGGCTGAAGTATTTCGAGTAAATACAATTGCTCCACTTTTAATCGTTCAAAATCTTCTCGAAAACATCTCTTCTGGAAAAGAAAAAAAAATGATTTTTATTAGCTCTAGAGTTGGTTCGATTGAGGAAAATTCTGGAGGCGCGATGTACGCTTATAGATCATCAAAAACTGCTCTTAATCAAGTAGTTAAGAGTCTTTCAATTGATTTACTTGATCGTGGGCTTACTTCTGTAGCCTTACATCCTGGCTGGGTGTTAACAGATATGGGGGGACCAAATGCTTTGATAGACGTCGAAACAAGTGTAGCAGGGATGATCTCGGTGATTAATGGCATCTGTAACTCAGATAACGGTAAATTTTTCAATTATGATGGTAGCATGATAAGATGGTAAAATTATTTAGCTTTTTTATTTGTTTTGTTTGAGTTTTAGAAGAAAAAAAACTACAAATTATGATCAAACTTAGAAAACCTTGTATTGCGATTGTCTGAGCTGTTTTTGAAACGTTTGGGCCTGGAGCTATCCAGGAAATATTTGTACCTCACAAAAAGCCGAGGCCTATTGGTATTGTCAGTATACTAAATGTAGCGGAACGAAGCCTTTTTCGCGAGGTGGTGTATATTATGGTACTTTGTATTGTGGAATATGCTGAGGTGAAAGCACCAGTGCAAATTATCCAGGAGGAAGTAAATATTCTCAGATTTAGAGCCTTTCTAAATAGTGAGTAAAAGGGCTATAATGGTTAAAGAGAAAACTAATATCAGTTTTGTCTTAATAAAAATTGAAATCAATAAACTGCCAAAAACGGTTCCGATACCCTCGAAAGAAGTTAGAAGCCCTATTAAAAATTCAGCATTTTTTGTCCTGAGAAGCGGTTTGAAACAAAACTAAAAATGATACCATTGAATGATATGGCCGACATCCGGAAAGCGAAGAGTAAGGAGGCATAAGTCGCCTCACTGAACCACTGGCAGGTTAATACGGAAAAGATTATGATTTCCAACCAACGAGCGGAACTGGTAACTAGGCCAACTGTCCAAAGGTTTCTGAAATCTTTGATTTTCCAGATTTCAAATATATTGTTTTTCCGCATTGAAAGAAAGGACGCTAATCCCTGCGAAATATGAGGTCAGTTTGGGATTTTTTACCAGAGAGGTTAAGCTCGTAACATACAGGGTCGGTGGAACTAATAATTTTCCCACTTTTAATTACAAATAATCTTGGAGGTCTTAATCTAATAGCCTCGATTGCATTGGAACATTGGAGGATGACGAGGTCGGCCTTGCAGCCTTTCTCTAAGCCATAATTCTCGAGTCCCAATATTTTTGCTGGATTTGTTGTCACAGCATCAAAACAGCGTTCCATATCATTTTGACCTGTCATTTGA
>JAQWUC010000011.1 GCA_029242355.1 Paracoccaceae bacterium
TTTTCTGAAAACTCTTTGTTGCCAACAAAATGAACGTCCTTAACTTCGAGGATATCCCCTTCATTAATGTCAAATATCAACTTAAGTGAATTATCATCAACATTGATAAACTGTGGGTTAATTATTACATTAAAACGACCTTTAGTTTTATAAAACTCAATTAAATTGTTAACATCCAAGAGCACAGCGCCTTTGGAAAAGGCGTTTTGAGGACTTGACTCAATTATTAAAGACAGATCATCATCACTTACTACTTTGTTTCCCTCAAAAAGAACCTCAGTAATGAGTGGATTTTCTAAAAGTTCAATTGAAACATAATCACTTTCACGTTTAATTTTTACCTGAGAAAACAAACCACTTTTATTTAGGTTTTTTAAAGCATTATTTAGAAGATTAGCAGAAAGTTCTGAATGCCCAAAAAGTCCACTAACTAACATCACAGTCTCATCAGATATTCGTTTATTTCCGGAAATTTTAATATTACCCGTATCTGCGTTAAGAACGAATGAAGAAAACAGAAGGAGAAAGACTACTAGGACAAGATAGGTAAACCTATGAGTTGCAAAAAGTATTTTTTTCATACTACTTATCCTTATCACTTGGGTTATCTTTATTACTCGGGAAGAAACGACCGCTAGTACAACATTACCTCACTATATCATTAAATGTTGCAAATACCATAAGTGCAAACAAGATAATAAATCCTATTAACATTAGAATCCTTGTCATGGAAGCAGGCGGCGGGCTTTTAAAGATCAACTCATATATAAACATTACCAGATGACCTCCATCCAAAATCGGTATTGGGAATAAATTTATTAAACCTATACCCGCAGAAATAGCTGCTAACAAAGAAAGGAACGGAATATAACCCTCTGATGCACTATAAGAGAGAGCTTTAGCAACTCCCACAGGACCACTTATATGCTTAGAGCTTAGTGTCTTATCAATTATTCTAGCTAAACCAATTAATGACGTTTTGATAACGTAAAACGTCATTTGAAACCCCATATATCCAGCTTCAACAATATTCGGGGTCAGCATTTTAGGTGATACTAACGGTCCTCCACGCACTCCAATTCGCATGTGCTCAACAAGATCTCCATTTTGTGTCTCTGTTGGTCGCATTTCTGGAGTAATGGTTGTAGAGATAATTTTTCCATTTCGCCAAATTGTTATTGGTATTTCATTTGCTCCAGATGTATTAATAACCGCTTTTATATCATCAAATGAGGTTACTGATTTAGTATCAACTTTTATAAAAACGTCCCCAACTTCAATCCCGGCACTCATCGCTGGTGAAAACATTTCCACATGAAAAACAATTGGTTGGAAGAGATAAGGTACGGTTAAGTTTAAAATTTTACCATCCCGCAATATTTGAAAATCCAGAGTAGATGATGGATCCATGATGGTTGCAAACTCATAAACTTCGCTAAATTTATCAATTTTTTTGCCTTGTATACTAAGGACTCGATCTTCAGTCATTAAAGAAACTTGTTCAGCCGGTAACTTTACTACATTTCCAATAATAGGCTCATTTGACATTGTACCAGTAACTAAGCCCACGTATGTAAAAATGACTATCGCCATTAAAAAATTTGCTAATGGCCCTGCAAGAACAGTTAACGTTCGAGCTAAAAGTGAAGAAGACTCAAAACTTCGTTGCTCCAACGGCAGTGCCATTTTCATCATCATTTTTCTTTTACTATTCAATTCATGATCTGGAGAAGGAATATCGTCGACAGTTAAAAACTTAACAAACCCACCTAAAGGAATCAAACAAACCTTCCACTCTGTATGATTTTGGTCAGTATAGGAAATTAACTTTGGTCCAAATCCAATACTGAAAGTACTTGCACCAATTTTACAAAATCGACCCATTAAATAATGGCCAAGTTCGTGCACAAAAATTACAGAAAAAAATGCAACGAGTACAAGAAATACAGGGCTTCCTAAAATCAAGTTATTAAGTTCCTCATATTAATTAAGCCTTATGGTACGAGCTATATCCCTACTTAATAAATCTGCTTGTACAATGTCTTCAAATGTATCAGCATCTTTACCTTCAAGGCTCAAAATCTCTTTTGAATCTAAAACCGCTTCGACAAGTGAAGTTATATCAAGAAATTTAATTTCTCCATCGATAAACTTATCTAAGGCAATCTCTTTAGCTGCATTCAGTACAGCTCCAAATAAGGCTCCACGTTGAAGAGACAAATACGCAAGTTTTAGTGCTGGGAATTTTTCTTGATCAACAGCCTCAAAAGTTAACGAACCTATTTGATCCAATGCAAGTCGTTTGATAGGTAAGGCGCATCTTTTAGGATAATTTAAAGCATAGCCAATAGCTCCTTGCATATCAGGAACGCTCAATTGAGCTATTACGCTACCATCACAAAAGTTTACCATAGAGTGTAATATAGACTCTGGGTGTACCAAAACTTCTATATCATCTATCGACAAATTAAAAAGATACTTAGCTTCAATAATTTCTAGAGCTTTATTAAACATAGTAGCACTGTCGATTGATATTTTAGCACCCATATCCCAATTTGGATGAGCAATCGCCTGTTCAACGGTAGCATTTCTAATTCTAGGTATGGACCATTCTCGAAATGGACCACCACTGGCCGTCAAAATTATTTTTTCAACAGAATCGCGCGATTCATTTTTAAGGCATTGGAAAACAGCACTATGTTCACTATCAACTGGTAATAAGGTAGATCCATACTTGTTTATGGTGGCATTCAACAAATCTCCTCCGCAAACTAATGACTCCTTATTTGCTAAAGCTAAAATTTTTCCAGTACGAGCGCTAGCAACACTTGGCTCAAGTCCAGCGAATCCTACTATTGCATTCATTGTCCAATCAGCACCTTTATCCGCCATTTCAATTAAACAATCAGATCCAGCGAGTGGACTCACATTGCTACCGAATAAAGCATTCTTTAATTCCTTATATTTATCAGGATTTACAATAACAGCATAGTCCGCTTTGTATTTAATGGAATGTTGAGCAAGTAATTCAACATTATTATTAGCGCTCAGAGCATTCACTTTTATCTGGTCCCGTAAAGATTGGTAATTAATGACATCCAACGTAGATCGTCCAATCGATCCTGTTACACCAAAAATATTTACGGTCATCACTTCTGAAACCTTTGAATTAAAAGACATAAATAAATCCCGTATAAACTGGTATCGCGGCTAATAATCCATCTAGCCGATCAAAAAAACCACCGTGTCCTGGTAAAAGAAATCCACTATCTTTAACTTTAAATTTTCTTTTTAGCCAGCTTTCGATAAAGTCTCCTCCTTGCGCGGAAATTGCTAAAAAGAAACCAATAAACAATATCTGACGTAACGAATATTCTAAAAGAGGACTAATAACAATAGACACAAGTATAGCAAGTAGAGTTCCTCCCAAGCTGCCCGCCCAAGTTTTATTTGGACTTACACCAGCATAAATCTTTGGTCCGCCAATTAGTCTGCCAGAAAAATAGCCTCCAATATCTGAAGAAGCCACAACGGCCATTACAAATATTAAATGATAGAAATTATTGGAAATTCTATCAGTGAATAAGATTTCTTGAAACAGAAGAACCGAAACTCCTACATATAAAATGCAAAAAAATTTGAAAAAATTTCGTTCGGGAACAGCCACGCTAAGGATTGCGCAACCAAAAATCAAAGTTAAAGAATGAAAATTATAAAAATTTAAAAAAGGAACTAAAAAAAGAAACCCTGGAATTATAAACGTTGATGATTTAAACTTAAGCTTTCCTTTAGAAAAAATATAAAATATCTCCCAACTTAAAACTGCAAGGCAGATCGAAAGGAAAAAAGTCGCCGCCAGACCTCCAATAAACAATGCAGATATACCTGTAAAAGTGAATATTCCACCAGAAAAAACTCTTGCTTGTAAATCAAAAAAATCAGTTTTCATTTTAAGCATAGGATTTAAATTTGCATAATCTCGGATTGTTTTTCATTCAAAAACTTATCAATCATCGAAATTGTTGAATCCGTAAGCTCTTGAATCTCATCAGACCAAATTTTCGCATCATCCTCAGACATACTATCATTTTTTAGTTTTTTAATTTTATCCATTCCATCTCGCCTAACATTTCTTACAGCGACGCGAGCCTGTTCAGCGTAGGTACCGGCTAGTTTAGAAAGCTCTTTTCGTCGTTCTTCGTTCAACTCTGGGATTGGTAACCGTAAGATTGATCCATCACTCACTGGGTTTATTCCTAAGCCAGAAGAAATTATTGCTTTTTCAACTATAGTCACATTTCCTTTGTCCCAAACATTAACAGTGACCATTCTAGGTTCAGGAACATTTATAGTGGCACATTGGTTTATTGGTATCTGATTGCCATATAACTCAACAAGTACTGAGTCTAACATTGCGCTCGAAGCCCTTCCAGTACGCAACCCATGAAAGTCACTTTTAAGAGAGTTTAACGCTCCAGACATTCTCTTGTTCAAACTTTCTATGTCAAAATCTTCACTTTCCACAAAAATTTCCTCCTATTTATAATTCAACTACTGTAAATTGTCCCTTGCCTTGAATTATTCCCAGCAAACCATTTGGCGCAGATAATGAAAATACTACGATTGGTAACTTATTATCTCGAGCTAAAGCTATTGCTGAAGCATCCATGACTTTTAAGTTTTTCTGCAAAATTGTGTCGTATGATATTGTTTTATATTGTTTAGCATTTGAGTTAATTTTTGGATCACTGTCATAAACACCGTCAACTTGTGTTCCTTTAAATATTGCTTCGCACTTCATTTCCGTCGCCCTAAGTGTGGCTGCTGTGTCTGTTGTGAAATATGGGTTTCCTGTACCTGCAGCAAAAATAACAACCCGCTTTTTTTCTAAATGCCGGACGGCTCTACGCCTAATGTAAGGTTCGCAAATTTGATCCATAGGAATAGCAGAAATTACTCTGGTGAATACCGTCAACTCCTCTAAAGCTGATTGCATCGCCAAAGCATTCATAACTGTAGCAAGCATACCCATATAATCAGCGGTTGTTCTCTCCATACCTTGAGCACTACCTTGCAAGCCCCTAAAAATATTACCTCCACCTATTACTAAACACACTTGAACACCAAGATGATGTACTTGACTAATCTGCAGAGCAATTTTTTCCACTGTTGGAGGATGCAAACCATATCCATTTGGTCCCATCAAAGCTTCCCCAGATATTTTTATTAATACACGGGAATAAATTTTTTTCTGTATTCTGTTATTTTCTATCATTAATTTTAACTCCCAGTAGCAAAAGTTGTACTTCTATATAAAAAAATAATCTATATATAAAAAAGGCCACCACTTGAGTTGGCAGCCCATTATTTTATTTCATCCTTGCATTCTTCAATTATTCATCGTCTTCGCAACTTCAGCAGCAAAATTTTCATCTTTCTTATCAATTCCTTCGCCGACCTCCAAACGAACAAAATCTAAAATCTCGGTACCTGCAGCCTTTATTGCTTGATCCACTGTTATATCTTGATTTATTACAAATTTTTGATTTAAAAGTGTTACTTCCTCAAAATATTTTTTAAGTCGGCCTTTAATCATATTTTCAATAATATTGTCTGGTTTACCTGAGTCCTTTGCCTGCTCGGTAAGTATTATTTTTTCAAGCTCGATCAACTCATCGCTTAGATCATCCACAGATAACGACACTGGATTTGTGGCAGCTATATGCATTGCTATCTGTCGTCCTAAATCATCATTTTTCTCAGATAGAGAAACTAAAACACCAATTTTTCCCATATTTGCAGATACACTATTGTGAACATACATTGAAATATTTTTTCCTACTAGCTTTCTCAAGCGCCGCACGCTCATATTTTCTCCAATCGTGGCTATTTTCTCAGCCACCAAAGTTTCAACACTTTTGCCATGAATATTAACTTCTCTCAATCCATCAAGACTATCACAACTTTCTGCTGCATCAGTCAGTGTTAATACCAAATCTTGAAACTCAGCATTTTTAGCCACAAAATCTGTCTCTGAATTGACTTCAAGAGCTACAGCGCTGCTGGCATTAACCTTCAAGCAAACCAAGCCTTCAGCAGCTGTTCTATCAGATTTCTTCGCAGCCTTGGCTAACCCTTTCGTTCTCAACCAGTCAACTGCGGCATCCATATCCCCACCAGACTCTATTAACGCCTTTTTGGCATCCATCATGCCAGCTCCCGACGTATCTCTAAGTTCTTTTACCAATGCAGCTGTCACAGACATTGAAACCTCCTATGCGAATTACAATTAAATACTAATCAAATGAAATTTGAAAAAAACTTTAGATAAAGATAACATACATGAAACTACTCTACATTTTCAATATGTTCTTATACGGTCAAAACTTCTTCTTTACTTGCTTGATTTTTGCCGTTTTCTTTTTCAGTAGAATCTGCATCAGTAACATCGTGATCAGAAACCAATGCAGTAGACACATCAGAACTTTCAACTGAAGACAAATTCTCTTTTTCACCAATGTCTATACCAGAAGCCCCCAATTGAGATTCCATCCCATCTAGGGCTGCCCGAGCGACCAAATCGCAGTAAAGCGCTATCGACCGTGCGGCATCATCATTTCCTGGTATAGGAAAGTCTATGCCATCAGGATTTGAATTAGTATCGATTACAGCGACAATCGGAATTCCTAGTTTTTGAGCTTCCTTTATAGCCAATGATTCTTTATTAGTATCAATTACAAAGACTAAATCAGGCGTCCCGCTCATGTCCCGGATTCCACCTAAAGACGATTGCAACTTGCTTTGCTCTCTTTCAATATTCAACCGTTCTTTCTTCGTTAAACCTTCAGTGTTCCCGTCTAACTGTTCATCAATTTTTTTTAATCGTGAAATAGAATTAGAAACAGTCTTCCAGTTGGTTAGGGTTCCACCAAGCCACCTGTGGTTCATATAGTATTGAGCACTCTTTTCGGCAGCTTCTGAAATTGGTTTTTGAGCTTGCCGTTTAGTGCCCACAAATAAAATGATCCCGCCTTTTGCTACTGTTTGAGTTATTGCTTGCAGAGCGGCATCTAATAAAGGCACCGTCTGTGTTAGGTCTATTATGTGAATACCATTCCTTGCCCCATAAATATAGGGTTCCATTAGTGGATTCCATCGTTTTTTTTGGTGACCAAAATGAACGCCAGCTTCTAAAAGTTGTCGCAAATTAAATTCAGCTAAAGCCATCTTAAAATTCCTTTCCGGTTTTTTCCTCAGCGAAGCAGAAGGGATTTCCCAACCGGTGGTTTTAAAATACATTTAAAGCCAACTTCGCTTGCGATATAAATTTTATTGATAAGCGATAGCAAAGCTCTTATCAAGAGTGAAATTTCAAATTTAAACTTTTTCAAGAACCAAAACATAGTTAGATGTAAAAAGATAATGATCATATATATTGAGAATGAAATAAAATGGTTAATAAAGTAAAAATTTTTTGCGCTGGTTTAATAGGTTGGGATACTATTGGCCGCACAAATCTCGCCATAAAAAAAGGCGACGATCTTCCAGGGTCCGTCGAAACAACATTAGGTGGAGTTATTGTTAATGTAGCGATCGCTTTGACAAAATTCGTACAAAACAAAATAGACTTAGAGGTTATTATACTTAGTAGTGTTGGAAATGATCCAAAAAGTGATGCGTTGATTTTAGCCCTCTCGAAGCATAAAAATATAAATTGTAGGCACATCATAAGAGAAATAGGTTCTACAGACGGATATCTTGCTATAGAATCTAGAGATGGCCTTTTTGGCGCAATAGCATCAAGCACTCAAATAGAGAAGTCCTGTACAAAAATTTTTGCACCTTTGATTAACCAAAAAATGCCCACAAGAAATTCAATATTTAAAGATTTTGTTGTTGTCGATAGCAACCTAACACCAAAAACTATAAACTTTTTGACTAACAACCCTTTTTTTGATCAAACCCCATTTATCATTACCTGTGCAAGTCCCTTTAAAGCAAAAAAAATCCGTTCACTAATGATTAAAAGAAAATGTATTATTTATGCAAATCTAGAAGAAGCATCGAAAATTCTTGGCGTAAAAACTACCTGTTCATCAGAAGCTGCTGAAGAGCTTTTTCGGTTAGGTGCAAGAGAAGCAATAGTAACCAATGGAAAGAAAAAAACAAGTTGTAGATCTATAAACGGTCTTGTAACGAACATTCCAAAACAAACTATGATTTCAAAAATAACTGGTGCTGGAGATACATTCCTCGCTACTCACTTTATTTCCAAAATTCTTAACAACAAATTATCAGACCAGACGCGTCTGAAAATAGGTGCTGATTCCGCTCAAAAAACAATAACTTATGTTACGAAAGAGACAAATGTTTAACAATTTAAAAAATCTAATTTGCATATCAGACGAAGTAATCTTGGCAAAAAAACAAAATACACCAATTGTAGCGTTAGAAAGTACTATCATTACTCATGGAATGCCTTTTCCCGAAAATTACCAAACAGCGATTGAAGCTGAAGCATTAATTAGAAAGACTAAATCTGTTCCCGCAACAATCGCAGTTATCAAAGGTCAAATAAAAGTTGGATTATCAAAAAACGAAATTAACCTACTTTCAAGGAATAAAACAGTGCAAAAACTGTCAACTAACAATTTATCGATTGGTATAACCCAGAGCCTAACTGGTTCAACCACAGTTGCAGCAACCCTGTTTCTAGCTGAGTTAGCCAAAATATCAGTTTTTGCAACCGGTGGGATAGGTGGCGTGCATAGAGGTTCAGAAACTGATTTTGATATTTCAACGGACTTAAAACAGTTGTCTTCGTCGTCATGCAACGTAGTTTGCGCTGGCCCAAAGGCTATACTTGACATACCAAAAACGGTTGAACTTATAGAAACTTTCGGTATTCCGCTCATTACATACCAAAATACTAATGTGCCAGCATTTTGGTCCCAAGACTCCCGGGTAAAATCACCCATTGTAGCTGAAACCGTAGACGAAATCGTACAAAGTTATTTAATTAGAAAAAAGTTAGGATTAAAGGCTGCACAATTAATTTGTAACCCGATTCCAATAGAGCATGAAATAAATGCTAAAACTATAGAACCTATAATTGAAAAATCAATAAACATGGCTAGTAAATTAAGAATTAAAGGGAAAGACTTGACCCCTTATTTACTTTCTCAAGTTCTGCAAATTACTCAAGGGAAATCATTGTTAGCAAATAAAGCTTTACTTTTTAACAACATTGACCTTGCTACAAAAATCGCTAACACTCTTTCTAAATTTTAGAACGATTAGGATATAGTTGTGTTGATGGATATACACAAAAAAAATAATATGAAACGAAAAAATTTGTCAGACAATAAAAATACTTTTTTTCAGAAAACAAGAAATAATTTTCTTACTGGTTTAGTACTCGTGGTGCCTGTCACCCTGACAGGCTATCTAGTCTGGGGGGCGCTTAATTTTTTTGATGAAAAAGTCATTCCGCTTATTCCATTTATTTATAACCCAGAGACATACTTAAACCAAAGTATCCCTGGTCTAGGAATTTTCCTATTTTTTATCTTCACAACAATTATTGGTGCAATTACAAAAGGATTTTTTGGACGACAAATTGTTAAAATTGGTGAACTTTTAGTCGCCAAAACACCAATTGTAAGAACAATTTACAATGCTGTTAAACAAATATTAGAAACTGTATTAAAAAAATCCAATGACTCCTTTCAAAATGCCTGCTTAATTGAGTATCCGCGACAAGGCATTTGGGCAGTAGCATTTATTTCGACGAATACTCGCGGTGAAATTAGGCAGAAAATTAACGAAAAAGAACTCGTAAGCGTGTTTTTGCCTACAACTCCCAACCCAACTTCAGGTTTTCTCTTGTTCGTTCCTAAAAAAGACATAGTGCTTTTGGACATGACCGTTGAAGAGGCAGCAAAAACGGTTATTTCAGCTGGATTGGTCGTTCCTGAGGATTTATCGAGAACAATTGATAAGGACGAATCTGATTACAAAAAAAAATCCAAAAATCTTCTGAACAATTAATACCTCAGCATTAAAGATGTTTTTTTTGATCTTTTAATAAAATGGTGGAAAATTTATCACAGTATTAATACTAATCAATATTAAGTAGGTTACAATGAATAACCCACTGTATACGGTTTTTCTAATTACTTTTATTGGTTAGTATTCATAAAAAAGTGTGATAATCGGTACAAAAATGACTTAAACATGTAAGAAACAAATTTTACTTACGATTTTCCTTGGCTTGGCTAAACTATTTGATTATAATCTTAATACTGCTCGATAGGTTTCTTGCCTGTATGAAACCTGCCTCAATAACTTGCGCCCTCTTTATGGGGGCGTTTTTTTATTTGTTAGCCAATCTAGCTAAGTCGGAAACAATAACATAAGCTCCTTTTATCTTATCTGAAACTTTTTTCCAATCGCGCCGGATAACAAGTTGACTTTCTCGAATTTTAATTAGATCTCCTTGCCCCTGGATATATTTCATCAAAGCCTCAGGCTTACTAAATTCGTCATTATAAAATTTGATAGTTGCGCCTCGAAGTCCACCTTCAAATTTTACTATACCAGCATCTAAGCATTTGTTTTTAATTTTCATTATATTTATTAACATCAAAACTTCTTTTGGTAAGTCACCAAAACGATCAATCAATTCTGCTGCAAATGCCTCCATATCCGCAGAATTTCTTATATCAGAAAGTCGTCTATACAAACTTAAGCGTACATCAAGATCTGTTACGAATGTATCTGGAATTAAAACGGACACATTTAAATTTATTCTTGGAGACCACGCCTCCTGAACTTCAGTTATATTTGCAGTTTGCCCACTTTTAATTTGAGTTATAGCCTCTTCAAGCATACTTTGATATAATTCAAAGCCAACTTCGCGAATTTGGCCAGATTGTTCATCACCTAGTAAATTTCCTGCTCCTCTAATATCTAAATCTTGACTCGCTAAAGAAAATCCCGAGCCAAGGCTTTCAATATTTGATAAAACTTTAAGTCGCTTTTCGGCCTGCGCTGTAATTGGTTTTTTGTTATCGGTAATTAAGTAAGCATAGGCTCTAACTTTAGAGCGACCTACACGCCCTCTAATCTGATACAATTGTGCAAGCCCAAACATATCTGCTTTATAAACAATCAATGTATTAGCAGTTGGAATATCTAAACCACTCTCAACAATACTTGTCGCCAAAAGTATATCATATTGATGGTCGTAAAAGGCCGACATAGTTTCATCAAGTTTAATCGAGCTCATTTGTCCATGGGCAACACCGACTTTTAAATCAGGAACAATTTCTTCCAAAAAACACATTATCATATCAATGTCCCCAACTCTTGGAACAACAAAAAAACTTTGACCTCCACGAAAATGTTCTCGCATCAAAGCATCTCTAATAGTTAAACCATCAAATTCGGAGACATATGTCCTGACAACATATCGATCAACAGGCGGTGTCGCAATAATAGAAAGGTCGCGAGCACCAGAAAGTGCTAGCTGAAGTGTTCTGGGGATAGGAGTCGCCGTTAATGTTAGTACATGAACATCAGTCTTTAATTTTTTTAACCTTTCTTTGTGAATAACTCCAAAATGTTGTTCCTCATCAATTATTACTAAACCCAATCGTAAGAAATTAATTTTTTCTGATAGCAAAGCATGTGTTCCAATAACAATATCAATTGAACCATCCTTTAAACCGTCTTTTACCGCTAATGCGTGCGGCTTCGATACAAAACGAGATAGCTGCTCAACCTTTAGGGCAAGTCCTTTAAATCGTTCTTTAAAGTTACTATGGTGTTGTCGCGACAACAAAGTTGTTGGCGTAATTATTACTACTTGCTTACTTGCGCTTGCAACAACAAAAGTAGCCCTCAACGCAATTTCAGTTTTACCAAACCCAACATCTCCACAAATTAACCTATCCATGGGTTTTCCTGAATTTAAATCCTCTAACACGTCAGAAATTGCATTTGCTTGATCATCTGTTTCCTGGTACGGAAACCGAGCACAAAAAGTATCCCATAAAAATTCGGGGGGAGAAAAAATCAAACCTTTTTTTAAGCCACGATCTGCAGCCAATTTGATAAGATTATCAGCCATATCAAAAAGTCTCTTTTTTAAACGCGCCTTCCTACTTTGCCATGAAATTGATCCAAGCTTATCTAATTCAGCCTCATCTTGACCGAAACGAGAAAGCAACTCAATATTTTCAACGGGCAACAAGAGTTTATCATTGCCACTATATTGAAGAGTTAAATATTCTCTAACCACACCAAGAGTTTTAATTTTCTCCAATCCTTCGTATTTTCCTAATCCATGTTCAACATGCACGACAAGATCATTAACTTTCAAAACAGAAATATCGCGTAAAAAATTCTTTGCTTTTCTTTTTTTTAATGATTGACGAACTAATCTTTCTCCCAAAATATCTTTTTCTGTGATTATGGATAATCCATTTGACTCAAATCCTTGTTCGAGGGGAAGAATTGTCATACCGATCATATCTGACGAACAATTTAAATCAGATAAACAAGAAATTTGTGTATGATTGAAAAATCCATGATCAGAAAGCATAGATTGCATTCTATTTCGCGAGCCTTCAGAATAGCATGCGATCACAGTGACTCCCTCTTGCATTTTTGCTCTTAAATGAATCAATAAGTTCTTAAAAAGAGTGTTATCTTTCTCTTGCCTTTCAATATTAAAATTTCTTCCAATTAGACCTCCTATGTAGCGTGCATTTGCACCAGTTGGCATCTTCATTGGGAAAAATAAAAATACCTCCCTTTTTTTTGTCAGATCGGTCCACTCTTGTGAAGAAATATAGAGCAAATTTGGATTCAAAGGTTTGTGTTTGGTTTTAAAAGAGGAAGCACCTTCTAAATCAGTACAACGACTATCAAACTGCTCGTTCACAGTTCCCCACCGATTCCAAATATCTTGATCAACTCCATAATCCATGGATAATGGAGTATCCTTACTAACATAATCTAAAAGAGTATCCATTTTTGGATAAAACATTGCACCCCAATGTTCATAACCCAAATACGGTCGCCCTGAACTTACGGAGGTGTATAATGGATCATTCAACCCATTAGAACCAAAAGTGTGACGATAAGAACGTCGAAAATACTGCATATGTTTATCGTTAAGAACAAATTCTGAAACAGGACAAAGCAAAATTTTATTAATCGATTCTTTTGATAACTGAGATTCCACATCAAAAAACTTAGATTGATCGAGTTGATCACCAAAAAAATCTAAACGAGTTGGAGCCTCCATACTTGGAGGAAAAATATCAACGATGCCACCCCTAACGGCAAACTCACCTTTTTCCGTAACAGTTGAACTGTGTAAATACCCCATGTCTATAAGCGTTGATATTAACTGCTCTCTATTGTAAGATTTCCCAACTTGCAAAACTAATGAACTAGTTTTAATGAATTCTCTAGGGGGTACTCGTTGAGAGACAGCATTTGCAGTCGTGATTAGTAGGTCAACTTTAGGTTGGTCTAATATCAACGATGTAAGAGCAGACATTCTCAAGCAAGAAATTTCTTTATTAGGTGAAACCCTATCATAGGGTAAACAATCCCAAGCAGGAAAATCTAATATTCTAACTGTTGGATCAAAAAAATTTACTGCTGCTTTTAGAGCTGAAGCTCGAGTATCATCTCTGGCAATATGAATTATGCTAACGCTATCAGTACGGATTTTTTCTACTAAGAAAGACGCATCTAAGCCTTCTGGCACTCCGGACAAAACGTTTTTGTTTGCAAAAATAATTTTGTTATCCGACATGTTAAATTCTTTAACTCACTGAAAATAAAGCTGCAAGCACTTAAGCGTCTCTAAACCATATTTTAAGGAATAATTCTCTGTTAAAGTGAATAAACTGATAGTAAAAAGAAATAAACCAGTATAGTCAATTCTGAATTTTAAATTATATTCTTTACTAATGCACTTAACAAAATAAGAGAGAACGTGATGAGTCAAATAATTACACCCTATCCAATTCGACGATCTCGAAGATTGAGACGCACAGAATGGATTCGAGACATGGTTGCTGAAAACAAAATATCAATTTCCGATTTAATCTGGCCAGTGTTTATTTGTGATGGTTTGGATCGAAAAGAAGCCATTAAATCTCTTCCTGGAATTTATCGATATTCAATTGATAAAGTAACTGAAATTGCGCAGGATGCAGTAGATCTAGGAATAAATTGCATTGCACTATTTCCATACACTCCTAAACATTTAAAAACACCTGATTGTGCTGAAGCTTGGAACCCAGATAATTTAGTCAATCGGGCAACTCGCGCAATAAAAAAAATAACTCCAAATTTAGGAATAATATTAGATGTTGCACTAGATCCCTATAATTCAGACGGTCACGATGGCTTAATTAGAGGATTAGAAATATTAAATGATGAAACACTAATCGCTCTTGAGAAGCAAGCCCTTGCCCAAGCAAATTCTGGAGCTGATATTTTGGGACCCTCTGACATGATGGACGGTCGTGTCGGTGTAATTAGAAGAGCGCTTGAGGCCAATGGATTAAAAGATACATTAATCATGTCTTATTCGGCGAAATTTTCTTCATCATTTTACGGACCGTTTAGAGACGCAGTTGGCGCCTCAGGGTCTTTGTCTGGAGATAAGAAAACTTACCAAATTGATTGCGCAAATTCACGCGAAGCTATCAGAGACGCAGCACTCGATATATCAGAGGGAGCCGATATGGTAATGGTAAAACCAGGTTTACCATACCTCGACGTTTGTAAGGCTATAAAATTAGAATTAAATGTTCCAACTTTTGCGTATCAGGTTTCAGGAGAGTATGCCATGATCGAAAGTGCTTCTTTAAATGGATTCATAAATAAAGATTTAATAATGTTAGAAACACTACTAAGTTTTAAAAGAGCCGGATGTGACGGTGTTTTAACGTACTTTGCTCCGGAACTTGCAAAATTATTAACAAGAAAATAATTTATCTGATATCAACGGTCCATTTTATGCTAAAAACAAACTAAGGAAAAAAAATGAATAAAATTAAACGTCGGGATTTTTTTGCGGGAGCCTTGATCACGATCCCCTTGATGAATTGCTCAAACAATACAATTACAAAATTAGGAAGTGATATCGATAGAGAAGCAGCTAATGCCATGGCTCTGTTATATGAGATCAACCCAGATACACAAAGTATTTTTGAACGTGCTGCTGGCGTTTTAATAATGCCGAGTATTACAAAAGCTAGCTTTGGCATTGGCGGAGCCTATGGTGAGGGCGTGCTACAGATAAAAGGAGCACCAATAGACTATTACTCCGTCGCTTCTGCTTCATATGGTATACAATTAGGAGCATTGAAATATAGTCATGTTTTGTTTTTTATGACCCAAGAATCATTAAGAGATTTTCGAACCGTCGATGGTTGGGAAATTGGTGCTGATGCGGAAGTCACTTTTAAAGAAAAAGGCTACTCTTATGGAATTTCGTCAAACACAGTTACAAAACCAATATATGGAATAATATTTGGACAAGTAGGAGTAATGGCGGGCGCTTCACTCGAAGGAGCAAAATACTCAAGGCTTATAAGGGGGTAGCACTATAACGAAAGAAAAATTGATGAGGCTACATCTTCCTAAGTCGTGCAATTAAACTAGAAGTATCCCAACGACCCCCGCCCATCCGTTGAACATCTTTATAGTATTGATCTAACAGTGCTGTTATTGGTAACGAAGCGTCAATTGTGTTAGCTTCATCCAAGCATATTCCTAAATCTTTTCGCATCCAGTCCACTGCAAAGCCAAATTCAAACTCATTCTTTGCCATCGTCGTTCCACGATTTTTCATTTGCCAACTTCCAGCAGCACCCTTGGAAATAACGTCAAGCACAAGTGAGCTATCTAATCCCGCTTTTTCAGAAAACAAAAGTCCCTCTGATAATCCTTGAAGAATTCCAGCTATACATATTTGATTAACCATCTTAGTTAACTGACCAGTACCGCTCTTACCCATAAGCATGCAGGATTTTGAATAGCATGCTATTAATGACTCTATTTTATTAAATAGATCTTTCTCTCCACCACACATTACCGTTAATGCACCTTTTTCAGCCCCGACCTGTCCACCTGAAACTGGAGCATCGATGAATCCAAAACCATTTTCAGAAGCGATACTTGCCAATTCTTGCGAAACCTTTGCCGACACAGTTGAATGATCAATGAAAATGCTGCCACGAACCATCTGCTTGAAGGCCCCGATGTCACCTATCGAAACACTTTTCAAGTCTTCGTCATTCCCAACACAACAAAATATAAAATCAGAAACTTTTGCAACCTCCGCTGGTGTTTCTGCAACTCGTCCTTTATATATATTAAGCCAATCCTCTGCCTTACTTTTCGTTCGATTGTAAACTGTAACTTGGTGACCACAAGTGGCTAGATGCCCCGCCATAGGAAAGCCCATCACGCCTAATCCAATAAATCCAACTCTTGCCATTTTTCTCTCCATTATATTAAAAGGAATTACATAGAAAAGAACGTGATTTGACTTTTACGTCAAGCCCTGAGGTACGAATTATGAAATTTTTAAAATTGATATTCATATTTAGTGGTATTTCAGCCCTTTTAACAGTACTTGTTATCTGCTCTCTATATTTCCTCATCTCGAATTCATTGCCAAGATATCAACAAGAACTTGAGTCTTCCAAAATCACGCATAATATAACTATTTCAAGAGACACTTACGCAATTCCATACATAGAAACAAAAAGTGACTTAGATAGCTTTTTTGCGTTAGGATATACGCATGCTCAAGATCGTTTGTGGCAAATGGTACTGCTTCGTCGAACCGCTCAAGGCAGACTCTCAGAGATAATTGGATCTACGGGTTTAAAAAGTGATAAGCTCATGCGAACTCTCGGTCTTTACCGTTCAGCAGAAAGATCAGAGAGCGAACAAACTGATGATATTAGAATGTTGCTAAATGCATATTCAGATGGCATAAATTTTTACATTAAACAAATTTCCGATAAGAGCTTAGGCCGAGGAAGTCCAGAATTTTTTCTTTTCACCTCTGAAATTTCGCCATGGCGACCAGCCGATAGCATAGCGCTTTTAAAACTTATTGCGTTTCAATCGACAAACAAAGCCGAGGTTGAAATATTTCGAACACAAATTCTACTTGCACAAATTAAACCAGACAGATACGCAGATCTATTTTTGGAACCGCCCTTGATTAACAATATCCAAAATCAAACATTGTCTTATCTAAAAAACCAAATGCTTCCACTTCCAAGAATTCAATCCATAGAAGATCAACAACGGAGTTCTTCTCTTTTCACAAAAAACATAGCTCTTAGTGGAAACTTAAGTGCTTCTAATATATTTGCTGTGACGCCGTCGCGTTCTGCGACTGGCCTTGTTTTGGCCGCGAACGACCCTCACGGAGTGTTAACCTCGCCTTCAAATTTTATGCTGGCAAACCTTAAGCTTGCAAACGGATCAGTAACGGGCGGAACAATCCCAGGGATTCCAGCCGTAATTATTGGACGAAGTAAAAATTTTGGGTGGGGCATCTCAAATGCAGAGATCGATGATCAGGATCTATTCATAGAAAAAATAAACCCTCAAAATAAAATGGAATATTTCACTAGAACGCGGCTAGCGAAATTCGACGTAAGAAATGAAATAATAAAAATAAAAGGAGAAAACTCTATTACTATTACTGTTAAGAGTACTAAAAATGGTCCAATTTTAGAAGATGATTTATTAGGGGTGAATTTAATAAGACCAAAAGGTCATGAAATATCGATAAAATGGACCGGCCTATCAAACGAAGATAGATCAATCGAAGCGCTTATAGAAATAATGCGATCACCCGCAATCAATCAGGCGAAAAAGAGTCTTCCCTTGCTCCAAGCTCCAGGCCAAAATGTGCTTCTTGTCGATCCTAAGAATGTAGAAATGATAACCGCTGGGATAATACCAAAAAGAGATTCTCGCAATTCAACTAAAGGGAAAATTCCAGCCCTAGCATGGAAAAACGAAAACAATTGGTTTGGAAAAATACCATTTGATAGACACCCCCACATTAAGAATCCAGAATCAGGAATAGTCGTTAACACGAATAATAAGACAACTGATGCACCTTTTCCATTCCACGTAAGTTATGATTGGGGAGATAGTCAAAGAATTATTAGGGCAAGTAGATTGTTAAATAAAAGAGAATTCCATACGGTTGACAGTTTTAAGGAAATACAGACCGATACTGTATCTGTTTCCGCAAGAATTCTACTTCCTTTATTAGCGAAAAACCTTTGGTTTGGACAACAAGCAGATCAAAATTTTAAAGCACATAATATAGAAGAGAGAGTCTTAAAAAAATTATCAAAGTGGAACGGAGATATGAATCAAAACTATTCAGAGCCTTTAATGTTTGTAAGTTGGTTACGCGAATTTCAGAGTATGGTTATGGTTGACGAATTAGGAAGTCTATATAATAAAATCTATTCAATAAAACCCCTGTTTCTAGAACGAGTTCTTAGAAATAAGAATGGGGCAGCTGAATGGTGTGATATTATTCAAACTTCTGAGGAAGAAACATGTGAAAAGTTAGCTAAACGTTCTTTAAGTGTAGCAGTAAGAAAATTGCAAAACCTGTTTGGGTCCAACATAGATGATTGGCGTTGGGGTGATCCTCATCTTGCAATTCATAAAGCTCAAATTATTGGTTCTTGGCCTCTGTTATCATTCTTTTCAAACATTGTGCATGAAATATCTGGCGGGGACAACACAATGATGATGTCAAGGATGGTTAACTTACATTCAAATCACTTTATCGCAAGTTACGGTACTACCTTACGAACAATATATGACTTTTCAAACCAAGATCATTCTTTATTTATAAGCTCTACCGGACAAAGTGGTCATTTCTTATCACCACATTATGATGACCAAGCAATCCTAATGCAACAGGATCAATATATACCAATTTCATACGACATTCTTGAGAGACAAGGAGGTTCTACTGCAACAACCACGTTCTATCCTATTAAAATAGAAAACTAGTTCAACAAATTATAACAATGCTTCAATCCTTTAATTAAGATATCGACTTCTGTTTTCGAATTATACATTGCAAATGAAGCTCTGCAACTTGCTGCTATACCAAGATGGTCCATCAACGGTTGTGCGCAATGCTGCCCAGCTCTTACAGCCACTCCTTTCCGATCCAAAATAGTTGAAAGATCGTGAGGATGAGCAGAACCGTTCATAGTAAATGAAAAAATAGCCCCTTTTTCCAAGGCAGTTCCTTGTACAGAGAGCCAACTTAAATTAGTCAACTTTTCTTCAGCATAGTTTTTTAATTCATCTTCGTGTTTCTTAATATTTTCTAATCCAACATCTTGTATAAAATCAATAGCAGCACCAAGACCAATCATTCCAACGATACCAGGTGTTCCAGCTTCGAACTTATGAGGGATAGTGTTAAACGCTACAGAGCAACGCTTCACATCGGATATCATTGAACCGCCACCCATAAAAGGTTCCATTTCTTTCATTCGTTTTCTTGAAACATAAATCGCACCGGAGCCAGAAGGTCCATAAAGTTTATGCCCAGTTACAGCATAAAAATCACACCCTAGCTCTTGTACATTAACATTAATATGAACTGCAGCCTGCGAGCCATCTACTAAAACAGGGATGTTTTTAGTCAATTTTGAGTCACAAATTTTTTTAACATCAACAATAGAGCCTAACACGTTAGACATATGCGTTATCGCAATTAGTTTTGTTCGAGGAGATATTGCTTTAAGCACATCTTCAGGAGGCAATGAGCCATCTGAACGAGGCTCGACCCATTTCAAAACAACTCCTTTTTTTTGTCGAATAAAATGCCATGGGACGATATTGGCGTGATGTTCCATTACAGACAAAATTATTTCATCGCCCTCATTTAGATTATGTTGGCCCCAGGCATATGAAACTAGATTTAATCCTTCTGTAGTTCCCGACGTAAACACAATTTCATCATTAAATTTAGCACCAAGAAACTTTTGAATCTTCTCTCTCACAGCTTCAAAGCGATCCGTCGCTGTATTCGACAAAAAATGTAATCCACGATGTACATTCGCGTATTCAAAAGAATATGCCCTATGAATGGCCTCAATCACTATTTTCGGTTTTTGAGCGGATGCCCCATTATCTAAATAACAAAGTGGATTATCGTAAATTTTTCTTTCTAAAATAGGAAATTCAGCTCTTATTTCTTTTATATCAAACATAAATTTTCTCTGTTAATGGATTATTAATAAAATAAGTTAAGGCTGACAAAAAACAGCATGCTTAAAGCGAACCCACCGCAAAATGTTAATAAAGTACTCCTAAAGCCATGTATAAACGCTGCCACCGATGCAAAAGCCCACAAAGACCAAATAACACCCGGTATGATGACTGCAAATGCCAACAAACTAGAAAAAGGAAGTAGTATTAATTGCAAGACTTTCAATAAAATCAGAATCGATTCTACCATTGTGATACAAATTAATGCTTCAAAAAACTTTCCCTTTCCATTAAAAATCTTACCGCCTACTGTAATAATAACCGAAAACACGACCATCTGGAAAACTTGATTTGCAGCAAAATATAATGGTTGAATTGAAGAAACATACGATAATACTTCATTTAGCAATACGGTAGAATCATTAACTTTAACAGTTGTTTGAGTGACAATAATTTGTAAAAAAATATAAGTAAAAATCGTACTACAAATAGCAACAAACATAGCAGCTTGAACAACTGATAAATCATTCAATCGTAGGTTCGTAATCCTTTCAGCCGCTTTTTTTGGATTAATAACAGCAACCAAAATTTGATCGACCAAAGAACGCAAATTTACTCTCCTAGATTACTATTAATTCCGAAAATAGAGGCATAATAACAAAAGAAATCAATATAAAAAACATTGGAAGTTTTGATTTAAATTTTTCTGCCTCCATTATTATGCTCGAAATAATCCAAGCAATATAGGACTGTAAAACAATACTAACATATTCTATTCCTTCCGAACCAAAAAAAACCCCCTTCAAGAAACCATTTAACACAATTAAGGGCCCGGCAACATTAAGAGACCAAAATACGGCAAGTCTTAATTCATAAAACGTCGAAGATCCACCGACCACCTTAAGTATTAGAAAAAGAGATCCAGCTAAAAAATACAATAACAAAGGTACAAAAAAAAGAGAAACAAATCCAATTAATCCGACATAAGTACGAACATCAACGCCTAAAAGAATCGAGCCTCTTACCAGTTGAACAGGAAGATTAGCCATAAACAGTATCAAAGTTCCTGTGAAAACTAAAAACAGCAAATCACGCTCACCTACGCAAATATCTCTTTGTTGACAAAAAGATAAAGAGTAATTTTTATAAGCTATGAAAATCCTTGAAAAAAAAGACCTTCTTTCAATTTTTACGGACCTGTCAATCACTTCGAGTTTCCGATTCTACCCAAAGAATACCTCTTATTTCTTCAGACAATTCATCACTTTCTACTTCTTGAACCGCTTCATCTAAAAAAGCTAATATTAACATACTAATGGCCTCTTTACACGGTACACCTCGAGAGGTTAGATAGAAAAGGCTATCTTCGTCAATAGCACCACATGTAGAACCATGCGAACATACGACATCATCAGCATAAATTTCTAATTCAGGTTTAGTAAGGAACTTACTCTCTTTTCCTATCAAAAGACCT
>JAQWUC010000012.1 GCA_029242355.1 Paracoccaceae bacterium
CCTTCTTCATGAACGTGGCGTAGATATTAGCTATGAATCCGTTAGATATTGGTGGCAAAGGTTTGGCTCTCAATTTGCACGTCAAATAAAAAAGTGAAGGGTAGGGAGTATGCAACCTAGTAACTTGAAACGACACCACGATTATAGATCAGATGCTTGAGCCGATTTGTCTGACAGCACCGCAAATTGGATTATTAAAACGCCTTTTTAAGTTCAATAATGAGGAATAATGCCGAATAGAAGAATCAAAAGCGGTGAACTTTTTTCTTTCAAGAAGGTATTCGCGAACAATTTTATTCACCAATAATCAGTTAAACCAGAAATAATTTGTGTTTTAACTTAAAAAAACATAGCTCATTAAATAACTATAATTATTCAAGAAACTAAATCTTTAATTATAGAAATCTTGTTGCCACAAACTAGAATTTTTAAAGTCAATTAATTCTTTATAAAAAATGATTTTGAAATCCTGAAAACACTACTGGAATATCGCATCAAATAATATTATACATTTAATCGGGAAAGGCCCCTTAGCTCAGCTGGATAGAGCATCTGACTTCGAATCAGAGGGTCGGGAGTTCGAATCTCTCAGGGGTCACCAAACATCCATTTTATTTTTTTATTGTTATAAATCAATTATTTAAAAAAAATCTTTACAAACAGAACTAACAGTAACTTGCTCTTGTGTTGAAGATGCCAGAAACTTTGGCCCACACACTGCGAAGATGCCTTCTAAGAATCGTACGAAATGTTTGTATGATGAATATTAAAAAGGGGTAAATGTATTTCATTTATATTTACCATCTTGAAATACTCACAATCAATCTTACTATTTAGCATGAAAACATTTTATTTTATAATCAATTATTTTATGACGTTGTTTACCACTGCTATCTTTGGAACTGCTCACAATCCTTTTTATCTGAAGCCAGTGAGAATTAAAAAAGATGAGCATCATCACAGATAAAATCTTTGACTCAAAAAATTTCTTTGTTGTAGAGTTGGACAAGTTATAACTTTGTGCAAAGGAGGTGGTTCATGTCTATAATTTTAGAATCAACCAGTTCCTATAAGATTTTATAGGAAATTGATTATTTAATAATTAGGATGGGGAGACAAAAATATCTCCCCATTTTTATTGAATGTGTTGTAAGGTAAGAATTGTGGTGTCTATGATGATCTAACCAGAGTCACAGGCATTTTTTATTGTCCAACATTGGACGCTTTTTAATTCCATTTAACTAGACGTAAACGCACTGACGTTAGTCCAATCTAAATCCATCTTCTTACCTTTTGTCTATACTCATTATATTTATTACCAAAAAGTTTTTCCATTGCTTCTTCTTCTGGAATTATCTGAAATTTGTTTATGTACCAAACAAAAAACATTAGAATTATTATACCAAACCATGAACCAAAGAATAAAATTGTGCTAGAAATGACACAAAATAAACCAAGATACATTGGATTTCTTGTTATAGAAAAAATACCAGTTGTAACTAAAGTTGTAGTTTCCTCTAGATTCATTGGGTTTACAGTTGTTTTATCTTTTTTGAACAAAAGAGTTGCCAACATTGCAGTTACTACTCCTAACAAAAGAATTAACCCCCCAAATATTTCAATGTTTGGAAACTTAATAGGATTAATTAAATGCGTAGATGAATAATTTATAACAATACATATTAAAGCAATAATTGGGGGTGGTATTTTTGTTTTCATAATTTTTATATCTCCTGCCTGTAATAATACTATCGTTCTACACAGTGTGTATAACAGCACCAAATACTTTTATGTGTTTAGAGCCCAACATTTAACACCCAATCTAAAACCACCTTTGCAAAACAGATGATTTGTGTAAACTTGTTTGAATGAGGCCAAAAGTTATTATTTGAGCTAGTTATACGTGATATCAGATTCTTGGTTTAGAAATGAAAGTAAATAACACAATTAGAACTGCAAAACGGAACTACAAAGACTTTACAACAGATTGAAAAATTATTATGGAGAAAGCCAAAATATTACATAAAACAATATGTTAGGAGAAATTAAAATGGATAATCAACTCCAAGAAAATATCCTCTCTCAGGGGTCACCATAGTAAATTTAACTTCATAGGAAGATATATGCGAGTATTTACTAAAATATATTTCCATACACATCTTCAGTTTTTCTCCCTGGAATCCAATCAGTACCCGCTAGTGGCACTCCAGCCATAGCTGCCGCCTCTATAGTAAGGGCACAAAGGTCCTCAGGTTCTAAATTTCTTACATCGGTTTTTCCACAAGCTCTGGCTAGCGTTTGCAACTCTAATGTCATCACTTTAAGATAGTTTTTTATACGATTACCACCAACAACAGGATCAAGGCGAGTGGTTAACTCCGGATCCTGAGTTGTAATACCGGCGGGATCTCTCCCTTCTTGCCAGTCATCATAACATCCAGCTTTTGTTCCTAATTTATTATATTCTGATTCAAAAACAGGATCGTTATCGCCTAAGGCAATTAAAGCTGCAGTTCCAATCGAAACAACATCAGCACCCAAGGCTAAAGCCTTTGCAGCATCAGCACCTGATCTTATTCCACCAGAAATAATCAATTGAACTTTTCGGTGAACATTTAAATCCTGCAATGCTTGCACGGCTGGTCTGATGCACGCCAGAGTCGGTTGACCAACATGTTCAATGAAAACATCTTGTGTTGCTGCAGTGCCTCCTTGCATTCCATCAAGAACCACGACATCAGCACCAGCTTTTATAGCGAGTGTAACATCATAATAGGGCCTAGCACCCCCAATTTTAACATAAATTGGTTTTTCCCATCCAGTAATTTCACGAATTTCAAGAATTTTAATTTCTAAGTCGTCAGGTCCTGTCCAATCCGGGTGACGACAGGCAGAGCGTTGGTCAATGCCGATCGGTAGGTTTCGCATTTCAGCTACTCGATCAGAAATCTTTTGCCCTAATAACATACCACCTCCCCCAGGTTTGGCTCCCTGACCAACAACAATTTCTATAGCATCAGCCTTTCGCATGTCGTCTGGATTCATACCATACCTACTCGGTAAATACTGGTAAACAAGCATTGATGAATGTTCTCGCTCCTCTGGAGTCATTCCACCATCCCCCGTAGTTGTTGAAGTACCAGCTGCACTAGCACCCCGTCCAAGAGCTTCTTTTGCATTCCCTGAGAGGGCTCCAAAACTCATCCCAGCTATTGTTATAGGAATATTTAATAATAAAGGCTTTTTTGCGAATCGATCGCCCAAAACAACAGTTGTATTGCATGATTCCCTGTACCCCTCCAATGGGTACCTGGACATTGAGGCCCCCAACAAAAGTAAGTCGTCAAAATTAGGTAGTTTTCTTTTAGCTCCTCCTCCTCTAATATCATATATCCCAGTAGCAGCAGCTCGCCGAATTTCGGCATTAACTTCCGGAGAAAATGTCCAGGATTCTCTTGGTTCTGTTTGCGGAACACTATGATCTATTTTTTTATTCATAATTTTCTCAATATAAATTTACATTATCAATCTCAAAATTGTATAAGGTTCGAGCTGATCCGAATCTTCTGAATTCTTGAGGTTTCACACTACAATTTGATTTTTTTAAAAGCCTTTTCAGAGTTACCAAGTGCTCCTTGCGCATATCTTTTTCAATACAATCAGCACCTAGATTACTTACTTTTCCTCTAACAAAGATGTTAGCTTCATAAATCGAGTCTCCTAAGCCTTCTCCAGCATTACCAAGCACAACAAGATTTCCAGATTGAGCCATAAATCCCGCCATGTGACCAATATTACCTAGAACAACAATATCATTTCCCTTCATCGATATGCCACATCTACTCGACGCATTTCCTTTTATTAAAAGAACACCTCCATGACCAGTCGCACCAGCGTATTGGCTTGCATCACCCTCTATTATTATATCTCCGGACATCATATTTTCACCAACACCAGGACCAACGGAACCAAAAACATGAATCTTAGCCTTTTGGTTCATTCCACCACAATAATAACCAGTTGATCCATGGATATTCACATTTATTTTAGCTTTCAACCCTACGGCAACGGCATGGCTACCTTTCGGGTTGCGTATTTCATAAATCTTTTTTCCTTCTGTAATCTCAGATGTCTGAAGAGACTGATTGATTTCACGCAAACTATGCTTTTCAAGATCAAAAATTTTCATGATTGTGTTTCCAAAAATATACTGTCGCCGGTTCTGGCTCCCATACTATTGCTTCATTAATATTGGGAAGGTCTGTTAGGGCTCGATATTCAGAACCAAATGCCACATAATCATCCGTTTCAGCTAGTACAGCAGGCTTACACGCTATTCTATCTCTGAGAACAGCAAATCCTTCCTTGGTTCCAACAACAAAAGAAAAAAACCCATCCAAATCGTCAAGGCTACTGTTTAAAGCAACTTCAAGTGTCATTCCAGACGAAATTTTATCTGATAAATAGGATGCAGCAACCTCTGAATCATTATCTGTTTCAAACTGAATTCCACGTCTTATCAAATTTCTTCGAACGCTGTTATGATTCGAGAGTGAACCGTTGTGAACTAAACACTGATCAGACCCAGTTGAAAAGGGATGCGCGCCCATCAATGTAACTAAAGATTCAGTAGCCATTCTAGTATGTCCAATCCCATGAGTTCCGTTAAAATTATTAACTTTAAATTGATTTACAAAATCAACTGAAGAACCAACTTCCTTAAAAATTTCAATTGCATTACCTTTAGACAAAATCCTTGGAGCACTTTTAAGTTCAGATAAAAGTGTGAGAACCAACTCATAATCAGCTATTAAAAATTGTAGAACTACATGACTCCCGCGAAACTTAAGCGAAAACTTATCCTTCAACTCTTTACATAATATGGACTCCATTTCTTTTACAGAAGATAAATTTTCAAACCTTAGAGTCAATTTCATATTAAACCGAGTTGGCCTTGAATATAGGGCTAAACCTGCGCTATCGGGACCTCGATCTGACATTTTAATTAACATCTCTCCGATAAGAGCTCCTAGTTTAGGTTCCAATTCTGAGTTTTTTAGAAACAAACCAACGATTCCGCACATATTACACCTATTTTCTCTGGGTAGTAGCAATTCACCTAGCTTATTTCACATACGAAGCATAAAAACTCCGTATCTTTTTATATAAGTTATGTTTACCAAGTAAACAGGGCAATTAAAAAATTTTTACTAATTTAAGTCAAAAATCAGGAAAATAATTCGTTATGTTTAAAGAAAAAACTATCAGTGAGTTATCTGTGAATCTGATGAACCTGACCCCAATCTTTTTATCAAGCTTTGGATTGGGAATGGCTTTTGGCGGTTACATACCTTTAATTTCACTGTGGTTAAATACTCTTGATATTTCATTCTCAAGTATTGGTTTAATTACTGGAGCAAGTTCAGTTGGTGTCATTATTAGCGCTTATTTTGGTCCAAGGGTTGTTACAAAAATTGGTTATTTGAAAGGGGCTGTGTATGGTATTTTCATAGCTTCAATTGCAGGGGTATTATTTAGATTTTGTAAAACAGAGGAGATGTGGATCCTATTAAGGATATTAGCTGGACTAGGTTTTGGACTACACTGGGTAATATCTGAAGCCTGGTTAGGACAACTTGTTTCAAAAAGGAATCGAACTCGAGCAATGTCATTTTATGTCGTTTCTATGGCATTAGGGTTTTCAGCTGGTCCAATAATTATTTGGATCACAGAAATATCGAGCTTGGTTCCATTTTTTCTCATTGGCGGATTACAGACCATTTCAGTAATCCCTTTAGTTTGGTTGCGAAATGTCCAACCAAAGCAAGGAACCGAATTCCGGAAATCGCCATTTTTTTTAATAAAAGCAGGCCCAACAATTGCCGCTGGTTGCATTTTAGTAGGATTAATCGATTTATCGCTAATTAGTTTACTACCTGTTTTAGTGAATAGAATTCCAGATTCAGTCAGTTCACTTGCTTATCTTTTACCCATAGTTGGCGGAATTGGAACAGTATTTATGCAATATCCGTTAGTAATACTCTCTGAAAAATTTGGTAACCGCCGAACGGCGTATTTAGTTACTACTCTAGGTATGTTCTCATGTGCATTAATTCCATTTTTCTTAAAATCCGCTCTTATTGCACTAACGTTAACTTTTCTTGGCTCTGGCTTAGTATACTTTATGTATACTATATCTTTAGCGCTACTCTCAGAACGCTTTAAAGGAACCAAACTGATCTCAGCAAATGCCTCATTCATCATTTTGTTTGAACTGTCTAATTTAATAGGACCAATAGTTGCAGGTGGATTTCTGGACAAATCGATTAAATTAGGACTAAGTTTTTTCATCATTTCAATTGGAATATTGTATATATTTATAGCACGAATTCGCGACTTCCAAAGAAACAAAAATAAGTTTAGAATATAATATTAATCGGTTTGGAACTGAGTTAGACGCAAATGTGAGGTGACTATGAGTAATCAAGAATTTACATTCCTAGGCAATACCATGGAAAATGTTAGCATAAAATACGGAATTTTTCTTGTAATGTGGGGGGCCGTGATAACTTGGCTTAGCCAAAGTGAATCCTTTACTTCATGGATCCCAGCACTTCTAGGGCTTCCAATATTCTTATTTGGATGGTTAACGCGCTTAAAACCCTCAAAGAAAAAACTTTTTATGCATTTTGCTGTTTTTTTTGGACTTTTAGCTTTCCTAAGTGGTATCGATTTTGTTAGAGGTATAGGATCTGAATTAGGACCATTTTCTAATCCATATGCAGGAAGCTCAAAACTTTTTCTTTTAACAACAGGAGGATTATATTGTTTTCTTTGTATCAAATCATTTAAATTTGCACGACTTAACAATTCTCTCAAAAATGCCGATGAAACTCAAAGCTAGACAAATCGTTGAAGAAAATCTTACGGTGGTATCTACGGTGTTTAACTTCATAAACATAAAGGTGTTTTTAGTTTTATTCTTAAATATATTTTTTGTGAACACAACTTTGGCAGCTACTATGACATGCGTCATACCAGAAAATAGTGAAACCTCCGACCCAAGTGCCTACATCAAATTGTTTGAGGCAAAAACAATTATTGAGTTTAATAAAAACCGTAATGTTACTAAATTTTATAGCCCTGGCTGTAATAAATTTGAAAGCATCTCACGCTGGACGAACAAGCTACTTATACAATGCGTCTCCAATAACGCTGAGTTACTTAAATTAAAAATAAATACACAAACTCTAAACTTTACCAAAATTCATTCAAGAAAACAGGAAGAACACCTTATCTTGAGTGGCTTTTGCCGAGAAGCTACTGACTAAAAAAGAAAATTAATCTTTTCTTTTAATCTTATAAGAGATCATCTTTGCTACCTCCTCTTGATTCTCCATTATGGCTTTTTGATTGTCCGAAATCAAACCTCGGCGCTTGGAAATGTCTGCTGCATTTAATAAGACATTCATTGAGTTTTTCTTCGCTTTATCATCTAAAATTCCAAGTTCAGTCGCAGTTTTATTTGCTAAATCTTTTAGTCTAATACATCGCGCTCCATTGCGTTCCGATCTCTCCTTGTTAGCACTAGAAGTAGCTTTCGAAGGATGAAACTCCCCATTGAGAAATCTTTTGTTAATAGCAAGATTTTCTGCATTGAAATCAACAGAAGCTTGATTCGCTTTCATTATCATTTTATTCGTTTCAATCATTAAGGAATTAATTTCAGACATACGATCATTTACGGCTAAAACGAGGTCATTGACCGTCGCTTGCATTTCTAAAAAATCAAGATTAGCTTCATTGGTCATAGACTCTCGAAAATTAATTTCAACTTCGCCCTCAACCTCCATGTTTGTTAAAATGGCTACTCTGTTTCTAAACAAATTATCCGTATTTTGAGTCGTTAAATTATGGTTACCTAAAAAAGTTGATGAATAATTTCGCATTATCGAGGTGTAATTTTGTTCGATGGTTGCTCTGGTAGCATAAACTAATGATTTATTTGAATTTATTGATGTCTCTAATTCGAAAATTTCTCGACGGTTTTCCTGAATCTTTTTTTTATTTGATGCCGTTATATTCATCATCCCTCCTCTGGGTAAAGCTAATTTTTGTTTTCAAAACCCTAAGCACAAACTCAGTTCTTTAAACTTAGATAATTCTGCCATATCCATTATTTAAGAGTATCTTATTACTAGTTATTTAACTAAAACAACATAATTCTAACATCTTAATTTTAATCTAGAATCGGAAAATTAAAGTTATGTCAGATAAAAGGGATCTTTTTAATCGAAAAACTTCTATTTAAAACCCCACCAAAAAAATAAATCGTTAATCTCGTTCAAAAATAAATATTAAAGCAGGGAGCACAAAAAGGTCCCCCAAAAGAGCAAGAGTCATTATGAGAGCCGTAAACACTCCAAACAATACTGTCGGAACTAAGGAAGCGAACAACATGGCACTAAAACCAAAAATAAGAATCAAAGAAGTAAAAATAACAGCTTTTCCTGATTCTTGGAGCGCTAAATCAATACTATCATGTGTCTTTAAACCAGCACTTTTATAATTGATATATCGTGCCATTACATGAATGGCATCGTCAACAGCAATGCCCATACACATTGCTCCAACTATTATTGTACCAAGATCAAGAGATATCCCCATAAATATTGTCACGCCTCCACCAATTAAGATTGGTAGAACACTAGGAAATAACGCTATAACTCCATATTTAAAGGATCGAAATAATACGATAAAACTCGCTCCAATCATTACTAGAGCTAATGCGAACGACTTTTTGAGTCCACTGTTTATATAGATCTCTTGAGCGTTGTACAGTACCATAGGCCCTGTGTATTCTATTTCCAAATCAGGAAAGTTGAGAGATAAATCGTTTTGAAGAAAATTATAAAAGTTTGCAAATTCTTTAGCGGAAGAGTTTTCAACTGGAAGTGATATTCGTAAAAATCGTTTATCAAAATCAATCGAGTCTGACAAATCATCGTTCGGGCCAGAGCTTTCGTACATAAACAATAGTTGTGCTGTCATTTCCGAACTATCAGGAAGTATAAAAAATTCAGGATCATCGTTGTGTACCGCCTGTCTAAGCTTTTTTAAAAATTCAACAACAGAATTTGCCTTTCCAGTTTTTTCCAAACCATTTAGGTGCGTTTCCAAAGATGACACTCTCTTTAAAAATTTTGGATCTTTTATTCCATCCGCAGTCCCCGAATCCACGATAAGTTCAACACCCGAAAATTTATAAAGCTTATCAAAGTATTCCATATCTTGATTGATCCAACTATGTGATTGGAAATAATTGAAAATATTAGAATCAACAGAAATACGAGGGACTGTAATTACACAAAATAAAACGGCACATGAACTGATGAATGAAATTACTATTTTATTTCTTTTAGTAAAGTTAGCTAACATTTTTGTAACAAAAATGATCAAACTATCTATATTCATTGGTTTTTTATTATTTGTAACTATTGTTACATAACTCAAGATGCTAACAAAAAGAGTCATGGAGATAAAAAAAATTGCCAATGATCCAACTGCTGCCATCAATGCGTATTGCTTCACGGGAACCAACTCAGTAACCGCTAGAGCACCAAATCCAATTGCAGTTGTCAGTGCAGTAAAAAAAACTGGCTTTAATAGATTTTTAGTTGTTTCCTTTGCTGCATTTATTGGACAGTTTTTAGTACTACTTAATTGAAAAAATTCGGAGAGAACGTGAACACTTACTCCCATCCCAATGATGATTAAGGTAGGTATTAAGGCTGCGTTCACAACCGTATTGGGGAATTGAAGCCAAGCCTGTATTCCACTCACTAAAGCGATGCTTGCTGCGATTAAAACCCAAGGCAAGAAACAGATCAATACAGAACCATATAATACATAAATAATTAACGACATTATAACTGCTACAATAGGGTTTAAAAGTGTCGCATCTCGTTTACTTAAATATTCAAACCTTTCTGAAATAATAGCACCGCCACCCAATCGAATCTGATATCCATCTGAGATATAATTTTTTTCATTCAAAAAATTATAAATATCATTTGAAACCTTCTCTTTGTGTGCATTTTCATTTCGGACATATTCAGTTCGAACTAAGATGCGAGTATGCTGCAAATCTTTTGTTATTAAGCGGTCATGAGCCAAGCTTTCATTGAGCATAATGTCTCGAGCTAGAGCTAATTCCAAGCTGTTACGATTTAAGGAGCTGGGATTATCAAAAAGATCATCAGTAGTCATAATACCATTTAAATTATGAGTAAACTGATAATTAGAAAGGCTAGAGACCTTAGTGACATATTCGTGATCCTCTAACATTGTTGAAATATCATTAATGATTTTAATTGTCTTGGCGACAAAAACATCTGGATCAGTTCCTCTGGCGGTAATCCCAATGTTCAAGTATTCGGCATCACCAAATAGGTCGCGGAATTTTTCAAACTTTACTATATTGGGATCTCCCTTAAGCATAAACATTTCAAAGGAATTATCGTATTTAGATGGAAATTTTATTAATGAAATAATTGAGAAACTTAATAACAGCAGTACGCTAATAATACATGCAGCTCTATTATTTATAATCGTTTCCGACCAATAAATTTGAAATTTTTTCATTAATCCACATCTGATTGGCAATCAATATTGGATGAAATACTACCTAATATTAAAACTAGGGGCCAGTATAAATTGTATTTTTAAGGATACAGCAATTTGTCTAAAGGCTTCTGCAGGTAAGCTGTTAAAATAAAAAGCCAATCAAAATAACTTTTTAAAGTAAGAAAAGAAAGGAGCAGAACTTATAAGATATCAAGGAACTTTGGTTTCTTGAAGACATATTACTCCTCCGCTGAAGAAATAAAAATTGTTGCTTTTAGCAAGATACTGTTATAATTTTTTCATAAGCTTTAGGGGGGAATCGATAAAAATCGAATATATAAGCCTTTTTATACTAAAAAAGTGGAAAGTGAAAGCTTCCACTTTTTTAATTAAACCATATCAAAATAAAAAAATTAAAAAAAAACCACCCGAAGGTGGTTAAGTTTAGGGAGGAAACTTCGATAAATCGAAGTGTTGAACTAAATCAACTTATTTTGTATACTATAATGCAAATCGCAGAAAAACTGCTCTTTTTGCATAACTGATATGATAAACACACAAATCAATCCAAAATCATTTCTACTAAGATTAAATTTACCAAAAACAACCACATATTCAGAAACCACCTAAATCATTATAGGCTGTCATTTCGAATTATAGGCTGTCATTTAAAGGAGAGACCATTTAGTGCTACGAATTACAAATAAGATGAACCGGTTAGGAACTGAATCTGCCTTCGAAGTATTAAGCCGAGCACAAACACTTTCACAAGAAGGAAAAGATATAATTAATCTAGGTATCGGCCAGCCAGATTTCAAAACACCTCCTCACATAGTTGAAGCTGGGAGAAAAGCGTTGAGAGATGGTTACCATGGTTATACTCCCGCAAATGGTATTCCCGAATTAAGAGAAGCTGTAGCCTTTGACCTAAAAAAGAGACATAAAGTAGATGTCGATGCCGAAGACATAGTAGTAGTCCCTGGTGGAAAACCTACTATGTTTTTCTCGATTCTAATGTTTGGTGGATCAAACGCTGAAATTATATATCCCGACCCAGGTTTTCCTATTTACGGCTCTTTAATAAATTTTACTGGATCAAAAGCGGTGCCAATCACTATAAAGGAAAAAAATGACTTTTCGTTTAATGCAGAAGACATTCTAGAAAAAATAACCCCAAGGACTCGACTTATAATCATTAATAGTCCAGCTAATCCGACCGGTGGCGTAACATCAAAATTAGAATTGGATAAATTTGTAAAAGAGATTGTCAAACATCCGACGATTGCTGTTTTATCTGATGAAATATATAGTCATATGATCTACGGAAAAGAAACACATACGAGCCTTTTGCAATACCCTGAGATCCGAGATCAACTTATCATGTTAGATGGTTGGTCAAAGACCTATGCAATGACTGGATGGAGAATAGGATATGCAGTTTGGCCCAAAAAACTTATTCCTCATGTAACTCGGTTGTGCATTAATAGCCATTCTTGTGTTAACGCCGCTACTCAATACGCGGGAATAGAGGCGCTTAAGGGTTCACACACCCTTATCCAGAAAATGCTCCAAGAATTTGATAGTAGGCGTATATTAATTCACAAAGAATTAAATTCGCTATCGAGCTTTAAATGCCGGATGCCAGGCGGCGCCTTTTATGCATTCCCCAATATCAAAGACACCGGTCTTTCCGCGGAAGAAGCACAGGATTTATTCTTAAACGAGGCTGGAGTAGCAATAATAGCTGGCACGAGCTTTGGCAAAGCTGGCCAAGGCTATGTCAGGTTTTCATACGCTAATAGCCGTGAAAATATAATTGAAGCTATAAATAGAATAAAAAAATTATTCTAAAAAACAAACCTCTACCCTAACGAGTTGTTCCTTCGATTATTGTAACCTTCGCCATTGCTTGTTCCTTTACGCTTTGAATCACTTTGAGTACTTCCAGACACTTTTCGGCTTGATTCTAATTAGTAAATACATCTGTTACAAATCCAAAGTTATCAATGGACTTAAACAAATATCGAGACTCTGTAAAAAAGGTTTTACAAAGTGCTTTCTATTTTGAAGTTTATTTAACATGGCGGTCGCAAAACCCTGACGAATTTTTCCAGTTAAAAGATACTTATTCATTTAAATATCCTCTCCCACTACCTTAAGCTCTCATCAAATCCGTGGGGTGGGTCGCCAATGTTCATCTGCCAGTTCAAACCCGTCAAAAGTAAAAGCAGGCGTAACCATACAACTCACTAACGACCACTCACCAACGGATACTGCTGTTTGCCACCAATGTTTTTCAACTACAAAATGTGGTTTTTGATTGAGTAAAACATCAGGGCCTAAATTTACTGATTCAGCATCATGGCCATTAGGCGATACTGTTAGCCTTAATGGTGCGCCAGCGTGCCAAAACCAACATTCCGTTGCATCAACTCTATGCCAATGAGAGTACTCATCAAGCCTAAGTAAATAATAAATTACTGAAGAAATTTTTCGACCTCTTGAAAAGTTTTGAGCGTCTACAAACGACTCTGCAAAAAGACCTCCTTCAGGATGAGGTTTCAACTTTAAAACTTCTATGATCTTATCAACTTCGTTCATTTAAATCTCTTATTTAAATTTAAGAGCATAATTTCAAATTTTGTTTCAAGCAGCTTACAAATAAATAAATTATTAACTCTTTTAAAGACTATACCTAAGGATCTTGATAGAATATAAAGTAAGACTTTAATAGTTGAAAAGAATAAAATGGTAAATACTTCAAAAGACCTTCTTAAAAGTCTTCGAGAGAATCAACCATCATTCAGTAAATTTTTAGGAATGATTATCGTCGAAGCTAATGAAACGCAGGTTTTTGCTGAAATGCTTGTTAAAGAAGAGTTTTCAAACAGAAACGGGGTAATGCATGGAGGTGCAATTATGGCCTTTGCTGACAACATTGCTGGGACTGCAACATTTTTACATCTAGAGAAAGGTATGAGCACTACCACAATAGAAAGTAAAACTAATTTTTTTCGACCAATAAAAATTGGTGATCTTATTAAAGCTCAATGCGATATTTTAAAAAAAGGAAAAAAAATCGTAGTTTTGCAAACAACTATTTATAGACCAGATAAAAAAATTGCTGCTATAATCACCCAAACACAAATCATCCTTAAGTTTAAAAAACTACAATCCTAAGAAAAACCTCCTTATAAATCTTAAAAGAATTAACGTTGAAAAACTTATTCTAATTAAGGGTTTAAGGAATATACAAAAGAATTTTGTCGAATAAAAAATTTCAGGAATGCGTTTGATTGTACAAACTCATTGGGTTGAAAATATAAAACTCATTATTTTAATAATTTTAAAACCTTTCGCTTAAATATCTTTTGAACAAGATGAATCGAACTATGGAATAAACGAAGTGCCGCCGATTCATTTTATGTTTAAAAAAATTCATTGATACTGAAAATGTTTTTGCCATAAACGTTAAACAGAATTAATTATATTAACTCATATCTTTTACTACCAACTCTCTAATTTTTTTTAAATTAGCTTCATCTTCATTCAACTGTTTGACTTTTTGTTTAGTGATTTGGATCTCAGCTTGCAGCTTTCCTATTCTAGGAATAGTTTCTTCGAGGACGTCAATTTTTTCACTTTCAGTAAGATAGGTCAACTCATTCATTATTATTGTTCCTTAACACTATTTAATTATGCATATTTTTTGATCGATAAAATCGATAAAATAGAGTGAATTGATTTTTCTAGAAATCAAAAATAATGATGAACTTTCAAACCCTAACTTACCGTAACCCAACTAAATTTTGTTTCATCTAATTTAACCAAGCTATAACTTTTCTATGCATTTTTTGTACCGTGGGAACTAAACTTCTGGAAATTAAACAGATTAAGAAAGTAAAAGTAAAGCTTGAACAACATACGTTTTTATTTCGTTTGGTTAAATGAAATGGAACAAGATCGCAAAGCGAGTAATATTGCCATTGCAAACTCTAATATTTTGTCATAGAAAAAAAGCGGAATAATTAAAAGACTAGCAAAATGAAAAACCAGGCCATTTGCATATATCATCTATATTTGCATAATATAGTGAAGTAAGAGACGAGTAAAAACAGTACGTTAAACTAAGACGGAGGAGTGGCAGAGCGGTTGAATGCACCGGTCTTGAAAACCGGCAAAGGGGCAACTCTTTCCAGGGTTCGAATCCCTGCTCCTCCGCCACTATCTTGTAATTAAATTAACAATACCAATATCTTAATTTTTTATAAGTTTAATCTAACCCCCATTCCATCTCACACTTAGTCTTTTACTTTAAAGTAATTTATCAGGTTGTGACCAAGAACTCCTGCTCCCAACAGCCTTTATTTTTCTCAAAGTCGTAGGAAAAATCTTGTTGCTCGTTATCCAAAAGGCATAGGGGGGTTGAAAACTCGAGTTATACTTGTGACTTGTGACTTGTGGTACTGCTCTCACATTTTTATTTGAAAAGGTTGCAAACTATTGGGTGACACTTGCAAAGAGTACGTAAAGAAAAATCAGATAGCGATTGCAAACAAGAATATTATGTCATAACAATAGTGAGGTTAAAAGTTAGCAGCGCTACAGAGCATTTAATGGAACTAACTATTCAACAAGCATTACAGCAGGGCATTGCTGCACATAAAGAAGGTAAGCTTCAGGAAGCTGAACGCCTATATAAAGCTATACTAAAATCTCAGCCTTTGCACCCAGACGCTAATCACAATCTAGGTGTGTTGGCAACCTCAGTTGACAAAGCTGATACAGCATTACCATTATTTAAGACTGCTATAGAAGCAAACCCAAATATTGAACAGTTTTGGCTTAGTTATATCGATGCACTCTTCAAGGATAAACAGTTTGAGAATGCTAAGAAAGCACTTGAGGAGGCAAAAAAGAAGGGTGTGGCAGGCGAAAAATTAAATTTCCTAGAAACGGGGCTTTTAGGAATGCCTCCTGACTCCGAAATAAATAATCTATTAAAGCAGTATCAAGCAGGCCAACTTAGTGTTGCTGAGAAATTGGCACTATCCCTTACTAAAAGATTTCCCAAACATCAATTTGCATGGAAAGTACTCGGTGGAATTTTTGGGCAAACAGGTAGAAAAGTTGAAGCTTTGAATGCTAACAAGAAAGCTGTCGAGTTATCGCCTAAAGACGTCGAAGCACATAACAACTTGGGCGTCACCTTAAAAGTGCTAGGCAGACTCGATGAAGCCGAAGAAAGCTATAAGAAAACGATCGCTTTGAAACCTGACTACGCCGAAGCACACTATAACTTGGGAATCACACTCAAAGAACTAGGCAGATTAGAAGATTCTGAAGAAAGCTTTGCACAAGCGATCGCTTTGAAACCTGACCATGCGGAGGCACACAGCAACTTAGGTAACGCGCTCCAAGAACTGCATAAATTAGATGAAGCTGAAGCAAGTTATAGGCAAGCAATAGCAGTTAAACCTGATTATGCCGAAGCACATAGCAACTTAGGTGTCATGTTAAAAGCGCGGGGTAAATTAGATGAGGCCGAATCAAGTTATAGGCAAGCAATAGCAGCTAAACCTGACTATGCTGAGGCACACAGCAACTTGGGTAACACTCTCCAGGAACTAGGTAGATTAGATGAGGCTGAAGTAAGCTTGCGACAAGCGATAAAATTATCACCTAACTATGCTCTAGCTCACTTCAACTTGGGTAAAGTACTCTATATTAAAGATGATAAGAATTCAGCGTTAAAAAGTATAAACAAAGCTAATGAGATTAGCCCTCAATCAAAAGAATTTAAACTGTTATTAGACATTATAACTTCTAAAAAAAATGTCGAGAAAAGTGAAACCACAAACGGTAGGAAAGTTAAATTAGGTTTTAATAAAGAGTTAACTACGAACCCCTTTATTTCAAAAAGAGTGGTCGAACCAAAACTTATTGCGGACTTGTCTGAAATGCGATCAAGAGAGATGGATGAAGCTCTGAATACCCCTGTCTTTGGAAATGGTAGATGTTCACTTGATTATAATATGTTCGGCGAAGATCGTCCGATTCTGAGAACAGTAGAAAATGATTTAATCGGTATCATGAAACAGGCCGTTAATGCAGAGGTATTTGTGTGCGACTCTTTTTTCAATATCTACGGTGCTGGAGCTGGCATACCTCCTCACACACACTTAAGTGAGTTAGATAAAGAGAAGAATTTGCGTTTGAGCGAACAAAAGTTTAGTCTTGCTTATTACCTTTCGGTAGGCGATCAAAATTGCAGTGATCCAGGAATTCTGAAGCTCTATGATCCTGACGAAGATATTCTTCCATATGAAGGAATGATCGTGATCTTTCCAGCGGACAGAAGGCACTCGGCAATCTATAACGGGAAGACAGATAGGGTTATGATTGGAATTAACTTTTATAGTCTTTGAAGCAATTGGAAAAATCTTGTTGCTCGTTATCCAAAAAGCATAGTGGGGTTGAAAACACGAGTGATACTTGTGACTTGTGGTACTGCCGTCACATTTTTATTTGAAAAGGTTCGATGCAACTAGAGTCTTCCAAAATTGATAAATCTAAATAAAGTAAATTGATGAAATAAATTCCTAGACTGAGATGAGAAATGCAGAGTCTGTTAAGAGGTTAAATATGTGTGGTCGTTATGCTTTATATGACACGTCAAAATCAGAGTTTAAAATTGCTCATAATTTAGTTGGTCAAAATTACAATATAACGCCCTCCGCTTCAGTCCCTGTTGTCATTAATAATGATCAAGTAAAGCTCGTCAGTTGGACATTCAAAGTTCCCTGGGCTGACAAACTAAATATTATAAATACCCGTTCAGAGACACTCGAAACAAAGAAAGTTTTTCAGAATGCAAAGAGATGTATCTTCATTGCAAACGGATACTTTGAGTGGCTAAGACAAGATAAAGTTAAGATTCCTTACTATCATACCTTTAAAGATCAAATGATGTACTTTGGTGGAATTTTTAATGATCATGGAGCATGTATTGTTACCCGTCAAAGCTACCCAATGAAAATTGAAGTACATCACCGACAGCCAGTCATCCTTCAGTATAATGATTTTGAAAGCTGGTTCGCTTCAGAACACGATTATACCTGTGAGCATTCTCAAGACATGGATATATTCAAAGTCACTAGCAAGGTTAATTCACCAAAGAATAATGCTCCAGATAACATCGAACGAATTGAATCAGAGTAAGCTCCATTAAATTAACGCATTACATGCTACATTCGTACCATTAGCAAACACATTATATTTTATAAATAATTAAAATTATTTATTTACAATAGTTTATAATCATGTGTGCATGCAAAGTTTATTAAATGCTACGTTTATGTGGTTAGAGTTTTCGGCCTGAGAAAACTAGAGTCTTCCCAATCCATCCCCCACTTAGCCTTACGTATAAAACTAATTTATCAGGTCTTGACCGAGAATCCTTACTATAACATTTCTTATCTTTCTCAAAGCCATAGAAAAAATCTTGTTGCTCTTTACCCAAAGAACATAAGGAAGCTAAAAACTCGAGTGGCTTTTGTGACTTTTTTGCAATGTAAAAGTCCAAAGAGTTATTGACTTAGTCCTGCGAAAGGCATCGCCATTTCAAATTCCTGCACCGCTCTGCTACTTTCATCATCGTTTACTAAATCACTCACCAGAGCGGGAGATAAGGTAAAGCAGGTGCATCCCATTTCAGAAAGTCGTATCATTTGTTCGATGTTTCGAAGTGAAGCTATCAGTATGCGCGTTCTGTTGTTTGGAGAAGCTTCCACGGCCAGCATTTGAGCCATTGCCTCGTAGGCCGGCAATTTTCTTTCCAGCATTCTACCAAAATATGGGGCGATGTAGTCTGCTCCCAATGCACTAGATAAGATCATTTGCTGAGCGCTATAGCAGGCAGTCATAAGTATTGGACAGCCCAACGATTTTAATTGAGGCACAATAGCGATGGCATCAGGAATTAGAGGAACTTTCGCGACTGTCCGAATGTTCGCGGATGAGCCAGCTTCTAATAGCTTTTCCGACCACGTCAAATAGTTGTCAGACGACCCATAGACTTGCGCGTGTAGTTCTATTGCCCCAAGATCACTGGCTCGTTTAGCCATCTCAAACCAATCAATATCGGGATATTCTAATCCCGCTCTCGCTACCAATAGTGGGTTGGTTGTTATTCCTTTTAAGAAGCCAAGGGGCATCAGCTTCTGCCAATCATCTACATTTGCACTATCTAGATAAAGCTCCATTTCTACTTATGCCCGAGCCGTGATTGCGGTGTCAAGTTCCAAGGTGGTTGGCGGATTGCATCCTTCACGTTCGCAGTTGAGCGCCGCCGCCATTGCTGCTCGATCCAGCATTGCTTCGATCATACCGATACTAAGTCCATGAAGTTCTGATACTGGGTCAAATCCAATCTTAGCCACTGACGCCAGCAAAGCTGCCATAAATGTATCCCCTGCAGCAACAGTGTCTTTTAATTTAGAAAGCTGAACTGCAGATCGATCAATACGTTTGCCTTTATGCCAAGCCGATAGCCCAGCTTTACCACGTGTAAGAACAACCAGACTTGCATTACTTTCATTCAGAAGCGCATCAATGGCCTCGCTCTGGCTGATATTTGGAAACAACCCCTCAAGGTCCTCGTCGCTGAGTTTTAATAGATGAACCTTTTTCAGGATTCTACTGATCCGACGGCGAAAAATCGCAAAGTTGGAAATCACTGATAGTCGGACGTTTGGATCAATGGAAACAAGGGTACCACCGTTAAAGTTATCAACTATAGTTGCCTCCCAGGTTTCAGCATCTTCGCCATCTGTTAAAGCCAGCGATCCCGTATGTAAAATTTTTGATTCCGATCCAATCGCCTTGTTGAGCGACCTGAAGTCAACCTGGCGTTCGGCAGTGCCATCCCGTTCAAAGCTATAAGTTGGAAGGCCTCCACTGATCTTTACTCTGGCCATTGTGGTTGGACAAGAATTACGTCCACCTGTTAATTCAACTTTAGATTGCATCAAAGTATCGGCAAGCAAATTTCCCCACTCATCGTATGATATAGGAGAAATATAGCGAACAGCAGCTTCCTGTCGCCCCAAGGCCAGAGATACATTAAACGGTGATCCACCAACATGTGCCGTGATAACGTCATCGTTGTCCACATGGTCTATCAGGTTCTCGCCACCAACAGCAATCTTCGAAATGCTAGACATAAAGATTTCCTAATTGGAAAAGTGTTTGCAAATATCTAATACAATAAAAATGCTATTATGTTAAATTCAAAGTAAGTATAATCTAAAATAAAACTATTGAATAATACATTCCACATTTAAACGAATAGAAATTGAGGATTCTTTGAAAAAAAGTACGAAAAGGCATTCCTTGCTTATAAAGAAAAACGTTTTGAAGATGTCTTGGTAATTTTAAAAGATTTAACAGCACGCAATCATCCTCCATCAAAATGGTTATTGGGCAGAATGCATCAGCTTGGTGAAGGTGTTGAGAAAAACCCAATAAGAGCAGCCGAGCTATTAACTGAATCTGGAAGTTCTGGTTTTACATTTGCTCAAGTACAACTTGCTTGGCTATTTATAGGAACTTTGGGCCAACCTGAGCTTGGGGTAAAGACACTTAAGGCCGCTGCAGACGATGGTTACACCATTGCCCAAAATGATCTTGGACAACTTTATTTCAAAGGAGATATCATTCCACCCAATCCCGAATTATCAATAAAATACTTAACGGTCGCCGCTGAGAATGGAGAAATTAATGCTCAACTCACACTTGGAAGTATTTACTCAAACAATGATTTTGTTAACGCTGATTTTTCAAAAAGCCTTTACTACAATACTCTTGCTGCTGAGTCTGGCGAACCGAAAGGTTATTTTAATGTCGCAGGTCTTTTTCTTGAAGGACAAGGCGTAGATCAAAATCTAGGAAAAGGTATTGAATGGCTTCAAAAAGCAGCCAATGCGGGTCTCAACCAAGCACGCGTTAATTTAGGAGCAATTTATACTAGCGAAACACTAGGACGACCTGATTATAATAAAGCTCTATTTTGGTATACTCAGGCTGCAAAAGATAATGATCCAATCGCACAATTTAATTTAGGCCTTATGTATTTTCATGATGAAGGCATTGGAAAAGAACCGCAGACGGCACTCATGTGGATGTTTTTAGCTCATCATAATGGAGATGAAAAAGCAAAAGATCATATTGAGGAGTTATCAGAGCTAATTTCAGACGAAGAGTACGAAAAGGCAAAATGGTTGGCCCTGCAGGCATATGAAAGTGACTATGAGAACTTCTAATGAACTTATTCGATGAAATAAACAAATGTTTAGGTTTTTTGGTAAAGATATAGATCGCCTTTTGAAGGTCCGATTAAATTTTTAAAAACAATAATACTTAACTGCTTACAGTAAACTTTGACCTAGTTGTTAACACGGGCTTCATAAAGTAGTTGTGTTCGAGGAACCATAAATTGTAGTGCGTTGAAATAAAAACTTTTCTTATCTAATCCTGAAAAAGATTTTTGAAACTCAGGAAATTTTAAACGAAATTCAGCTTGTTCAACGAAGTTTATTTCCGTCTTCTTAATTCTATAACTAGAAAGCGGTCTTTTAAACTTGTCTCGCTTCCATTGAGGCAAGTCATAAAATGTATTTATTGCATTTGGTTTCTCTGATTCAAACAAATTAATTCTTTCAGCTTCGCAGACCTCAATTAAAAAATTGGCTTTCTTAAACATAGCATTATCTCTTCCACTCGCCGAAAATTTATCTAAGGTTGTTAACAGGGCCTCTTTTATAATAATTTTGTCTAAGCAGATCATTTGGGCACCATAATAAACGTTTAATAGTGATGGTGTTGGCGCTTGATCGTTATTAGATCGAAATGCCTTATAGGCAGAATTATGAAGATCTTCAGGCGAAGAATAAAGTTCATCCATTGCAGCCTTTTCAAACTTCCGAATAAATCGTTGCCATTCCGTTTCCCCGCATTCGTGTGACGGTAATTTGATCAATTCTGCAATATAATCTGCTAATGGGATATCTGAATGTCTAACAAATTGAAAAAACCACTTATAAAAGCTTAAAGAAAAAACACCGTAAAACATAAAATTTAAGGTACGCATAAACTTAAAATCATCCAGAGATATGCAATTAGAACCAACTACAACTTCTTCATATTCGGCACAGAACTCACCACCAATTAAACCTTGGTTTGCGCTTGTAAGCCTAAAGCGAGTCTTTAACCCATGTTTATCTCGATACCCATCTCGCGCCATTTCTATTCCGTCAACAATATATAAATTATTAACAAGAATTGAGTCAAAACCTCTTCGTAACGCATTGTTTAGAAATGAAACAAAGGAATCTTTTGTTTCATATGGCAAGCCAAAAATTAATTCTGTGGTGGAGGGTAGATTTCTTTCTGCCGCCCAAGTAATCGCTTCATCAATTTGCTCTGAAGTCAAATTGCGCCGTTTAATTTCTTTCAAAGTTTCTGGGTTTTCTGTTTGAAGAGATAGGGCCATACCATATAAGGTCATATGACCTAAATTATTAATAACATGTTTTGCTGTATCGCTAAATCTTTTATCATTATAAAAAAATAAACCTTTAGGATAACCAAACTCCTTAGATGTTTCTAAAATAAAATCAGATAATGCCGCATCTCTTTTTAGAATACCAAAGTTTTCATCAACGATATGCATAGGCAAATGAGGTTTATCATGAAAATGCTTAGTAATAAACTTTACTTCATCGATAACCTGTTGATCTGGGAACGCTCTTAACTTTCCCTTATTCTTTCCAGATACGCAAAAAGTACAAGTGTATGGGCATAAACGCGATGTTTGAAGCATTGGAAGAAATTGACCATTTAAAAATGGATCTAAGAGACCAGTTAAATATGGAGAGTCCAAGGTGCTTAAATCGAGAGATAATCCTACGTTGATACCTTTAATAAGCTCATTTTCATTTAAGTGTACTATTCCATTTATCGGTTTTGACCACATTTCTTGAACATCTTCAGCTAATCGTTGTTCGATTAGATTAGAAAATCCTAACTCCCCTTCATTAGTTACAAATGCGTCAACATACGGGAATCGCTGGAAAAGCCCTATTTGTTGACTGGTATCAGTATCAACGGAAGGCCCCCCCCAAACAGTTGTAATTTTATTTCCAAATAATTCTTTAGCTTTGCGCGAAACAACATGATTTAATTTTGTATTCCAATACGAAAATGAAAGGCCTAAAACATCAGGTTTCACTTCCTCTAATTTTTGTAAGAGTTCATTTGGATCTTTAAAAAGTTTTATTTCAACTTGATTACCAAACATCTTATGAGCATAAGAGGCGATATAACCAATATTAAGTGGCACGAATAAATTGAACCTATTCTCTTCGTTAATATAGCTTAAATCACCAAGGAAAATTTTTAATTTTCGATCCATTTGTCTCACGAACACCTCTTAATAATTGTTTGTCAAAATCCACTGCAATTATTGTACCGCACTTAAATATTGTTTTACTCTAAATTAAACTTCAATCTACATTATAATAAAAAAATCGAAGCATTTAGGATAATCATAAAGTGAATGCTTATACATATATGCATTCGCAGTCGACACCGTAATTATAAAATTTCTAATCCCAGAGATTATTTATATTTCTTAATACCAATATACTCCAAGATTTCTTTTTAGTGAAAAATTCATTATTGAAAGATCATTTATATATCGCTCCTAAAACGAATTTAAAGACCTTTACAAAATAATTGAGCTTTAAAAAGCAATTGGCATTCCTTAAAAACCGAGTTACATATATATGACCCACTTAACTTGAGTAAATAATATAACCTGTTTTAAGGTTTCCATGAAAGGTAGCTTACATGTTTATCAGATGCGCATTTTTCAAAGGAACTATAATACAAGGAAAGGACACCGAGTTTCACGCCCATTGGCAAAACAACCTTGTTCCCCTTTGGCGTACATTTCCTAATTTGCTAGAGTTACGCGTTATGTGCGAAGTAGAAAGTGATGATCCTAGAAACCCTTTTCCACTAGTAATGGCAATGGAATTCGCTTCACGCGAAGACATTAAAGAAGCACTCGACTCACCTGCCCGTTGGGAAAGTAAGGAAGTGTCAAAAAAACTATTCGAGATGTTTGACGGCAGCGTTATTCATACTGTTTTTAACGCTGTACAATTTGATCCAATAGTCAAATATTAATTAGTTATAATAACCTTGTATAGTAATTACATTATATAGTAATTACCTTGCTTTCATCTCTTAATAACCGTCTTTATACAAATTGTTTCGTACTGTTGACGAATACTTAAAAGATTATAAAACTCTAACACTGTTCAATCAAGCGGCCGACAAATACATTTTTTAGATATTTCTTGATAATTATGTTATACAACTCCTTGACTGAAGAGTTTTGGAGAAAAATACTATGATAAATTCAAAAAATGTGAATATTAAACATCTAATTTACTTTTCCAAACCAACGATTTTCGATGAAACCCATACCCATGAAATTCTACAAAAATCTAGAGAAAACAATCAAAAACATGGAATTACTGGATCGCTCGTTTGTAGATCTGATTTATATTTCCAATTTCTTGAGGGCCCAATTGAGGCAGTGGATGAAACATTTCGAAGAATTAAAATTGATACTCGGCATACCGAAATTCAAGTAGTTAAAGAAGACAGGACAAATCGAAAATTATTCGCATCCTGGGCCATGCGAGAGGATCCAGTACATACATGGATGTGGACTAGAGAGGAAATAAAAAATGGCTTGCTCACTCGAATTTCGTCGAATGACGCATTTGACACTTTCGTAAGGCTTTCAAGAGAAGTCGACCAATTTATCAGTTAAGCATTTTCAGACCCAACTTTTAGACACAGCATTCAACTTTCATGAAAAAAATTGCTATATTCGTAGATGTTCAGAATATTTATTACACCACTCGTAGTAAATTTAACAGAAATTTTAATTACAATAAATTTTGGTCCCAAATTACAAAAAATAAATCTACCGTGATAGCGATAGCGTATGCGACAAATAAGAGTGACAAAAAACAAATTAAATTCCAAAATATTTTACGAGCGATAGGCTTTCACGTTAAATTAAAACCTTATATCTGTCGTAGTGATGGATCATCAAAAGGCGACTGGGATGTAGGAATTACAATTGATGTTATTAAGTATGCACAGAGCGTTGATTCAATAATTTTAGCTTCTGGAGATGGTGACTTTGACATATTATTAGAGGAAATTAGAAAAAGTTACGGAACAGAAAGTGAGGTTTTTGGAGTAAAGGGTTTAACTTCGCCTTCATTGATTAAGCAATGTACTAAATACCATGCCATTGATGAAGATCTACTACTATAATACAGATTGTTTATTACTCTTCTGACTGAAGGAATCGTCCAAAATGACACAAACGAAATCTCCTTATTAGAGTTTGACGCGCAAGTCTTGTAGATCCTCCAAATGCTTATTTAATGTTTGTACTGCGAGACGAAGTTCAAAGATATAAAGTGAAATTGATATTGAAAAGAGGAAAACTCCCAAAAGAAAAATAGGAATGAAGTAAGGAGGGTAAAGAAAAACAAAGAAAATTGATAATAGATTAACAATGAAACTTAATATAGCCATAGTTTGCATCATTCGATTTAAAGAAAGACGCTTACGAAAAATTTCTATTTGCTCAAGCGATCTAATGATAGAAGGGTCATTTTTAGAAAAATCTTTATCAATTAACTCATCGTGAATTTTTCGAATTAAACTAGCCAACGAACTATATCTATTGGCGAAATTTGTCATCATAAGTGGAATGGCTGGAAATAAAATTGCAGGGAGTAAAAATAAATTTTCCATTATGAGCTTTTATCTCAAGGTTAAAAGACTAAATAAGACGACAGATGTGTCACTATTACACGTTATCATCTACTACAAAACCTATAAACACTCAACCTCACTAAGGTCCTCTAAAATATGTGAACATGATTTAACATCTCAGAAGCCGTAAAACCATCCCAAATTAATTTCGTTGAGATAAATAATAATGCAAAAGAAACAAATTTATAAAACATTTTCTCTGGAATTAACTTAACTATCTTCACCCCAATAAAAACTGCAATTGATGCCGGAACCGTTAAGTAGATTGTTGTTTTAAAACTATTTGAATCAATTTGGCCAAGGAAGTAGTAAGGAACTAGTTTAATCACATTACAATAACTAAAAGCGATAACAGAAGTACCAACAAATACAGACTTTGATAGATTTAAAGGAAGAGTAAATATTTGCCACGGCGGACCCCCACTGTGACTTATAAAACTTGTAAATCCAGCTACCAAACACCAAAAATAACCCCTTTTATAACTCAATGGACGAATATCAACCTTTTGGTTCATTTGTTTAATTAAAAGGTTCAAAGAAAATGTCGCCCCCATAAATCCGATGAATAACGTAACGATCCAATCAATCACTACATGTGCAGTCATCCAGCCAACAGCGACACCAATTGTCATACCAATAACACCGATTTTTAAAACATCCTTGGAAAAATCACGTCGATAGGCGAATAATGCGAACAGATCAGATACAATGTAAACAGGAAGTAATAAGCTCGCGGCTGCTATTGTAGGCATAACTAAAGATAGAACAGGCACTGCCAGCAAAGCGATAACGGGAAGTCCTCCTTTACCAAGCCCTACAAAAATAGCCGAAAGAGTCGCAAGGACCCAGAACACCACGCCATATTCCATATTTTTTTTAAAAACCTTATCTCAACCCAAGTATAATCCTATACTATCGCCAAAAATTGACTACTACGCCTAGTTTTCTAATCATTCTTATAATCATTTTGTAACTATTGCATAAATTGAAATTTATCTTTTGAAATTGAATACATCCATCACAACAAGTGCAAATAGTCAAATTGATACCTATACAAGGTTAGTTTTCCTACATCTCCTAATTCTTTATTTTTTAATCAATCCTACTAAAAAGATACTTAATGCGGTTACATATTGAAACTTAATTAACCTACAGATAGTCTATTGGACAATTATACAAAAATCGTCATTTATTAAACATTAAATTCCTTTAAATCAGATCTCTAGAGTATTGTGTCAAACTGGGAGTAAAAAATTAATTTTTTTATCTTAATGTTCTTAGGTGCCACTTGGGGTTTGTCTTTTTCAATAATGAAAATTGCAGTAACCAATGGAGGAGAACCTTTTGGTATAGCCTTTTGGCAGGCTTTAGTGTGTGCAATACTTCTTTACATATACATCCTTTTTACACAAAAAAAAATAAACTTTAAAAAATCCCATGCTCAATTAATCATCTTACTAGGAATCTTTGGATCAGCACTGCCAAATGTTTTATTTTACTGGACAGCACAAAAATTAAATGCAGGTCTATTATCAATAACCGTTTCATTTATACCTCTGCTCACATATATCTTTGCATTCTTTCTTAAAATAGAGATTTTTTCTATTCGAAGGATTTCAGGTGTGTTACTTGGTGCGATTGCTCTAAACCTTCTCATACTCCCGGAAAATAGCACTCCTCACAGAAGTGATATCTTTTGGATTTTAATCGCGTGTGTGGCTTCAATCTGTTACGCAATTGAGAATCTTCTAATTGATTTTAAAATGCCCGAAGATATTGGCCCAGTCAGGATAGCATGTGGAATGAATCTAATGGGAGCCATTATGGTATGGCCATTTTCTTTTCTATCAAATCAAACCATAATACCAGCATATCCGCCAACTCCTCTTGAATTATCAATAATTGGACTTGGGTTAATAAATGCGATATCCTACACCACATTTATTTTCCTAATTAAGAGAACTGGTCCTGTGTTCGCCAGTCAAACCGGATACATAGTCACGATTGGGGGAATGATTTGGGGTATAGTTTTATTTAACGAAATATATTCAACATGGGTTTGGGCCTCACTTTTTGTAATAATTTTTGGTGTAATCCTCGTTTCTCCACGAAAGGAAAAACCTTTCAACAAATAAATTCTTAAACAAAATCGTATAAAGTGGAACTGACAATAATTCTTTTAAATTGAAAGTAAATTTTTAGCCCATTTAGTTTCCATTTTTAAACGCAACTCAGTTGCTTTTGAACTCTTTTCAATATTGATATCACTCCATTTCAAGGGAGTATTTGGTTGAATATCTTTCTTTAATTTAACGTTATTTGCCAGTCCAATCGGTAAATAACCAAATTGCAATGATATCTTAGCAGGGCATAATTTTCCCCAAACACTAAACCCACCTTCTCCATCTAAAATTCTCCCAGCCTTAAGGTAAGATTTTGATACAGCGATTACGTCAGATGTGAAAGCTCGAGTAACCCCTGTTGGTTGTTGAATCAAAGCAGCAGAAAGAATAGATATATTTAACTCAAGACCTATTAAATGAAAAGGCTTATACATTGCAGAATAACGTCCAGAATCATCTGTATTCATTCCATATTGACGAAAGCAAGCGGCTGTATAATCATTTGGAGCTTCTATGACAACCTATACACCCCACCTTAAATCCTTAAAAACTGGCCGTCCATCCCGCTCTAATGATGACACAACTTCTACCTGACCCTTATTCTCTAGTATTCCACCCTCGGACTCAGGCCGCAAAATATTGGCCAGATCATCCGTTCCAGCAGGAGGAAATTGCAATCCTTGGTCAGCTGCGATGAGGCCAGTCGCATTACTAACTGCCGCCATTTCTAGAGATGATTTAGTCCCATCTAAAAACGAATTAAACATTTTGCTATTCATTCCAGATTCTTCAGCTTGTTCGGCCGTTAGTCCATAGTGATCCCAAACTGTTAAGGGATTTGATTCATGATAAGCTGGGAGGTATTTAGTGCCCTTTCCAGCTGCAATTACATTAAATCCTGTGCTGTGGGCCCACTCAACCAACTCACAGACCAGTGCTGGTTGATCCCCATATGCCATTGAATACACAACTCCAGCAGACCGAGCTTCTTTAGCCAATTCTGCTCCAGCGAGTACATCTGCTTCAACATTGACCATAACTATATGAATACCATTTTTTATAGCCCCTAAAGCATTAATTACGCCAGCAAGAGGATCGCCAGTTGCCTCTATCACAACTTCTAACTCGTTATTTTCCATCATAGATATAGCGTCATCAACAAAAACAGTGTCTTTAATTAACTCATCGTCCCAACCTACAGCCTTACAGTTCAATTTTGCCTTAAAAGGATTTAAGTCAGTTATTGCAATGACCTTGATACCTGGTGTTGTGATTACTTGTGACAAAAACATCGACCCAAATTTTCCAGCACCAATTAAACCTATTTTAATCGATTTGTTAGGGTCTATTCTCTGAAGTAATTTTTGATACAAATACATTTTTTAGACTTTTTGTAATTTCGTTGAAGCAAGACAATACGATACATGAAATAGAAAATTCAAACAAAACATCAAATAAGATACCTCTATACAGCTAGTTTAAGTAAAGTTAACAAAAAGATCATTAATCTAGTATTTTAGAACTAATTTTTTTAGACTTATAATTAAAAGATTTAATAAAAGGCTATTAATAAAGATGCCAACAAACCAAATTGAAAGAGTTCTCTCTCCAAAAATTATTCGAATAGGTAGAGGAGCAGTTAAAGAAACTGGAGAAATTTTGAACCATCTGGGACTTTCCAACCCATTAATTGTTACCGATCACACCTTAGTTCAACTTGGACACGTAAATCAATTAACCGAAATTTTAAAAGAAGCGAAAGTAAAATGGTCAATTTTTGATCAGACGATCCCTGAACCAACTGACGAATGCCTATCATTGGGTTTGCAAAAATTTAAATCAAAAAAATTTGATTGTGGGATTGGATTTGGAGGTGGAAGTTGCCTTGATATGGCAAAAGCAATATCGGCAATGGCCGTGAACGCGGGGCACGTACGAAATTTTATGCAACCCAAACAAATTAACCGATCTGGAGTTGCAATAATATTGATACCAACAACAGCAGGCACTGGTTCTGAATTAACAAGATGGTGTGTTATTTCGGACACGAAACTAACTGAAAAATACAACCTTTCTGGACTAGCTCTTATCGCCACGGCCTCAATTATTGATTGGGAATTTACTCTAACAAAACCACCGCGTCTTACGGCAGATACCGCAATTGATAGCTTAACGCATGCAATAGAAGCCTTTGTAAGCAGAAAAGCCTGTAATTTCTCAGACGAGCTTGCTCTCAAAGCTATACCTATGATTACTCAAAATATCGAAAGAGCATTTCAATATCAAGATGATCTAATCGCTCGAGAAGCATTAATGCGAGGGGCATCACTTGCGGGGATGGCATTCTCAAACTCATCCGTAGCACTTGTTCACGGTATGAGCAGACCCATTGGAATATATTTCCATATTGCTCACGGTCTATCAAACGCAATGTTATTAGCAGAAGTAACAAACTTTTCAATTAAATCTTCTGAAAGTCGATATGCCAGGTGTGCGGTCGCTGCAGGATGGGCTACCGCCACTGACAGTGAATCTCAAGCATGTGACAAACTCGTAAAGAACCTGCGACAGCTTCAAGTAAATTTAAAAGTTCCATCTCCGAAAGATCTAGGTTTGAACAAAAGCATGTATTTTGATATTCTCCCAATACTAGCCAAACAGGCAATAGATTCGGGGTCACCTCAAAACAATCCATTAGTGCCTTCTGCTAAAGACATAATTAAATTATATAAGAAAATCTGGTGATTTAGCAGTTCGTTAACACAAACAAAAAAACTCTTAGCTCGTAAGATAAGAATCAACATAATTTAAATCAACCACTTATGGTATTTAATAACCCCCAAAACTTTTTTCCTTTATTATCACAAGATTGAAAGGTAAACACCGGTCTGTTAGGGTATTACGCAATAGTTAGGGCTGAAAATGACATTTGTTGCACACTTAGAATATATTTTTCATATCACTTGCGGTGATTGTAAGTTTTATTGGACTTATGCAAGTATGGCTAAATCCTTTGATATCGAAAAAAAGTCATACCATTGTCCGAATTGCGGCGCCAAAGAAAAGATCCAACTACAAAATGAAGTTTAAATATGCAAATATTTGAATTTTGGCGTAATACTTTTGCCCTCTAAACAACCCGTAAAAAATATTGAGTCGGACAAGAATTCACTTGGTATCATTCTAATGCTGGGCTTTTGTTTTCTTGCTCCACTTTTAGACGTATTCGCAAAATTAGCTTCTGAGCAAATATCAATAGCTCAGATCACGACAATTCGTTTTTTGGGACAAGTTTTTTTCATGTTATTGATCATTTTAATCCTAAAAAAGCGAATAAAAGTTCCAGTTAGTTTATTATTTCCACTATTCTCTCGAGCATTATTCTTAATGATAGCAACTTATTGCTTTTTCTCTGCAATTAAAGTTATGCCAATAGCAGACGCAGTCGCCATAGCGTTCATTGAACCTTTCATTCTTCTTCTGATAGGAAAATTTATATTTAAAGAGTCCTTAGGCATACGCAGACTTAGCGCCTGCACAATTGGATTTATTGGAGTTATTTTGGTCATAAAACCTAGTTTTGCAAATTTTGGTTTTGTAGCTTTATATCCATTGGGAACAGCATTTAGTTTTGCTTTTTATATCATAAGCACTCGAAGGCTCTCTCAACACCTCGATCCCATGTGTATTCAGTTTCAGACTGCATTATTTGGTAGCTTATTATGCGCGTCACTGCTGTTTTTTGGTAACATGACAAATATCCCAGAATTGCAAATAACTCTACCAAAAGGTATTTTTTGGATTTGGCTCTTAGGTGTTGCCATTTTTGGAACAGTTTCTCATCTTTTTATAAGTTATGCCCTGAAATTTGCGTCTTCCACGGTATTAGCCCCAATACATTACTTAGAGATCGTAAGTGCAGTGTTTTTTGGTTTTGTGGTATTTGACGATGTGCCCGATTTAACCTCTTTTTGCGGCATGATTATAGTGATTTCATCTGGAATTTACATATTTTTTCGAGAAAAGTCTTTAGAGAAAAATAATTAAAAGTAACGATAAGCCATTAAAAACAAATAGAGCATTTCCCAAGCAGTATCTTTGACTGTCGAACGACAGCTAGCTAAAACACGCTAGCTTTCCTACCAATGAAAAAAAACTATTTACAAATATAATTAGTACAATATATCGAGCTACATTCTGATTGCCAAAAAGAAGATATAAAGACTTTAGTAATATGATACAAAAAATAAACCCATACAATTAATTGGAACACGACTATGGCTACAATTACACCGTCCATAAGAATACGAAGAACCCCATTCTCGCCCGGAGTAGAAAAAGCCGGAGTTAAAAGTTATACAGTTTATAATCATACACTACTAGCAACTGAATTTGATAATTATGTTGAAGATTATCATCATTTAAAGCGAGATGTTCAAATTTGGGACGTGGCTTGCGAAAAACAAGTAAGAATTCAAGGATTTGATGCAGAAAAACTAATGAAACTTCTTAGCCCGAGAGACCTTACTAAATTGCATCAAGATCAATGTTTTTATATACCCATGATCGATAAAAATGGCGGAATGCTTAACGATCCGGTGGCCATAAAGATTGGGATAAACGAATACTGGGTATCAATAGCTGATAGTGATTACTTGCTTTATATTTTAGGTGTAGCCGATGCATTAAAACTTAACGTTACAATAGATGAACCCGATATCTCACCGCTTGCGGTGCAAGGGCCAAAATCAGAAGATTTAATGGCGAGAGTTTTTGGCAATGAAGTAAGAAGCATAAAATTCTTTAGATATAAAAAACTTTTATTTGAGGGGCGTAAAATGATTGTTGCACGGTCTGGATATTCAAAACAGAGTGGTTTTGAGATCTACGTTGATGGCTTCGAATATGGAATGCCCCTATGGGATAAGCTGATGAACGCGGGTCGTGACTTAAATGTCAGAGCAGGATGCCCAAATCTTATTGAACGGATCGAAAGTGGACTTTTATCTTATGGTAATGATGTTACCCGAGAACATACACCTTTTGAAGCAGGTCTTTCTAAATATGTGGATTCAAAAGAAGAATTTTTAGGAAAGTTAAATTTACAAAAAAGGTCATTTAACAAAATTATTCGTCCAATCGAGATTGATGGAGAAATTCCTTCGTGCGATCGACATTGGCCAGTTTTTTTAAATGGCAAACGCACGGGTATAATAACAAGTGCAGTTTACAGTCCTGACTTCAATTGTAACGTCGCAATTGGCATGGTTGATATTGAAAAAGCCCCTGCTGGAACTCAAATAGAAGTAGAGACACAAAATGGATTTCATAAAGCGCAAGTGAATTCTCAATTTTGGAATTAAATTCAAACAAGATAACTCAATCGCTGGATTGAATTTCTGATATTAACAACGAATTCCTAGTTATTAAAGGATTTCGAATTTTGTTACGTCAATCATACCTCGGTCCGTAATCTTTAGAGCTGGTATAACTGGTAGAGCTAGAAACGAAAGTTGTAAGAATGGCTCTTCTAAAGAAACACCAAGATTATGGGCCTCCTTTCTAAGTAATCGAAGGTCATTTTCAACTTTTTCATAAGATTGGGGACTCATCAAACCCGCTAGGGGTAAAGGCAACTCTCCAAGTATTATACCACGATTAGCAATTGCGAATCCCCCTTCAATCTCACCTAATCGATTTACTGCCACAGCGATATCTTCATAATTAGTTCCAACAACTATAATATTATGGTGATCATGGGCAACGGTAGAAGCAATAGCACCAGATTTTAATCCAAATCCTTTAACAAAACCTGTTGAAATATTGCCGTTTACTCCATGTCGTTCAATTACAGAAATTCTAATTAAATCACGTTCAATGTCAGGTACTTTATCTCCATTTTTGATCGAAATAGTTTCGATTAAATGCTTAGTTATGATTTTACCTTCTATAATACCAATAACATCAGTTTTTTCTTGATTATCTGTTGCACGAAAATCAGTCGGTAAAACATGTGGTGCCATCACAGAAAACCTTCCGACATCGGCGATGTCTTCTCGGCTATGAAAAGCCTCTTCATCCACAAGTTTACCTGCGCAAAATACTTTTTGTGCTTTACAATTTTCGAGTGAATCAATTACCACAATATCGGCACGTTTTCCCGGTGCAATCAGGCCTCGATTAGTAAGACCAAAAGCTTGTGCGGCAGACAAAGATGCCGATCGATAAGCTGCTAATGGTGATACGCCGAGACTTATTAATGTCCTGATCATATAATCCAAATGCCCATACTCCGCAATATCAAGTGGGTTTCTATCGTCAGTACACAAACAAATATATGGTGAAGTATTTTCATTAAGGATAACTGAAAGAGCCTTCAAATCTTTACTAACGGATCCTTCTCGAATTAAAATTCGTAACCCTTTTTTGATTTTTTCAAGCGCTTCTTGCGGATCCGTAGACTCATGATCAGTGCTAATTCCAGAAGAAATATAAGCATTAAGTTCCTTTCCGGAAACCCTAGGGGCATGACCGTCAATGTGTTTACCGTCATACAACCATAGCTTTTCTAACACGTCGAGTTCTCTAAGGATCACACCCGGATAATTCATCATTTCCGCTAAACCTAAAGAACTTTTGTGAGACATTAACGTCGAGATATCCTGAGCGCTGATTTTAGCACCTGAGGTTTCCATCGTAGTTGATGGAACACATGATGGAATCTGAACTTTAATATCCATCAAAGTGCATTCGCTTGCTCGTTGAAAATATTTGATGCCATCAATTCCAATTACATTAGCAATTTCGTGCGGATCGCATATCGCAGTAGTAACGCCCCTAGGCGTCACGCAGCGATCAAATTCCAACGGTGTTAGCATAGAACTCTCAATATGTAGATGAGTATCAATAAACCCTGGGACAACTATGCTACCGTTCAAATCAATCGTGACTTTTCCATCATAGTCATCATACGTACCAACTATTGTGTCACCATTGATTGCAATATCCCCTGCGGTCAGATCACCAGTTATGAGATTAAATATTATACCACCCTTGAGTACTAAATCAGCCTTTTGATCACCTAAACCTTTAGAAATTCGATCTTCTAATTCTTTCATATCAGTAATTTACTCGGTTAATGATTCAAACACATTCTAAGAGGTTTTTCCTATGATTGTTAAAGATTCAAACACTACGATTGCTCGTTCAAAAAGTTTCCTAAAGCGAATGATAAAACTGATTATGTCATGAATAGCTAATTTAACGTCGAACAAATTATACTCTTTATAAAGTGGTTCATAGGTTCGAAGAATGTCGCGAGAATCTATCTTTAATTTATCAAAAATATTGGTTAATTGATCTCTACAAAAATTGTAGTTTAAATAACAAATTATTTTTGCCTCTACTCCTCCGTCACGAACTAATTCTATCGCAGGGTGTGATTTTAAATAGGGTCGACTATGGTCAATTATTAGTTCAGTCATACATTCAATACCTCGTTTAACTTAAATAACATATTTCTTTTAACTTAAATAACATATTTTTTATAGTCAGGGGATATACCACTTAGGCGCTAAAAGTTGTAAACATGTGAATTTACAAATTTCAACAAATAAAACCATTCTAAGCCACAACAGTTCTTCATACTGTACCAATTATCTCAGATCAAACTTAGTCGACCATACTTTATTTAAAATAAAATAGCTAAAGTTCAAACCCTAGAAAAAATAAAACACAAAAAAACAAAGGTAATTTAGGAAAAAAACACACTCAGTCGCATATTATTAACGGGTACTGACGAGCCGTTTAAAGATCATAAAAATCGATTCCAGTTTTATATTTAATCAACATTATTAACCAAAGTTGATTATTAAATAACCCGTAGTTAGGATAGAAGCTACTCTACGACTTGTCCATTATCATAAAGCCTAGTTTCTAATAAAGCTCCTTGTTCATCGTAACATGACCATACACCATGTGGATGACCTTTTAGAAAATCAACTGTCTCTTCAATGGACCCATTTGTATAGTAAGTTACCTGAGGACCATTTTGCTCTCCTGATTCATACTCTCGGGTAGCCTCAAGTGTACCATTTTCATAAAACTTAGAATAGCTTCCATGAAGTAGTCCTTCCTGATAGAACGTCTCAGTTGCTAACTTACCATTTTCGTGAAAGCACTGTGATTTACCATTTTCCTTGTCTTTGATAAAAGTAACTTTAAAAAACACCTGACCGCTAGCATAATATCGCACCCAGTCTCCATCATGATAACCTGCCTTATTAGTTCCTTTTGCTTCTAACTGTCCATTCTCAAAATAACTTTCAAATATTCCATCTTCTTTACCAGCAATGTGATTTATTTTGTGCTCAATCGCACCAGATTCGAAATAAGACATATATAATCCATGAAGCTTGCCACCTTTTTGTGTCCAGCGTTCTTTCAATTTTCCAGACTCATAAAAAGTTTCACAAACCTCTCTATTTTGAGTTTTATCAAAAAATTTATTCTCTTCAGATGAGTCCAATTGTACATTTATATTCATTTTATCCTCAAAGCTTTGTTGGTGCGATGCTGTCTTGTTTGCAAGTAGTGTGCCGAAAACTGTTTAAATTAAAAAAATTCAACGGCGCATTAAGCATCTAGTAAAAGGCATTGACTAACTCTGTATGAGCTGTTTCTAGTGTCAAAAGCAATTCATCCATGAAATCTTCTGATAGAGATGTTTCATCTAACTTATTACTAAACATAAAGTTTTTACTAATATTTTCCATGATCTCTTCTATACCCTCAATCAACAATTCTGCTACATCTTCACTTTTTCTACTCGTCATATGTTCTCCAAACCAGATTTCCAACATTCAATAATTTTGACAAATACTCTTGCGTCATTTTTAAAACGACAGTCTTTAACCGTTTATTAGAAATTTTTTATTTTTATTATTACAAAGCCGACAATGACTTTCATTTTTCCAATCTGTCATGTAAAATATCATGTGAGTAGAACTTGTTATTAGGATTAACCATGAAAGCAACAATCGGAAACAAATCTAGTAGATCCAGAAAACTTGTTTTTATTTTCACATTTGGATTTATGCTTTTTGTTAACTCTGTAGCTCAAAGTTTCGAGAGTGTTGCCAAATCTGCTTTGGTAGTAGACAATCTAAGTGGAATGATTCTCTTAGAAAAGAATATAACTAAAAGAATTCCTCCAGCATCCATGTCTAAATTAATGACACTCTATATGGTCTTTGATGCTATTAGAGATGAACGCATCCTTCTGACTGATATAATTAGAGTATCCAAGAATGCTTCCCAAAAAGGCGGTTCAAAAATGTTCTTAAATGAAGGACAAAAGGTTAGCATCGAAAATATCATAAGAGGTATTATTATTCATTCAGGAAACGACGCCTGTATTGCGATTGCAGAAGCACTTTCAGGTACTGAAAATGAATTTGCAAAAGATATGAATAAAATGGCAAAGAATTTAGGACTCATTAATTCTTCATTCACAAACTCAACTGGTTGGCCAGATAAAGATCATTACATGTCAGCGGTTGATCTCATAAATATAGCTTCACGAATCAGAACAGAATTCCCTTTTTATTATAAATATTTTTCTGAAAAAAACTTCACCTGGAATAACATAAAACAAGAAAACAGAAACCCTTTGCTCCAAAAAGGACTAGGGGCCGACGGTTTTAAAACAGGTCACACAGAAGAAGCAGGCTACGGTTTGGTCGGGTCAGCAAAAAGAGGAAATAGACGAGTAACTTTTGTTATTTCTGGTCTCAAAACAAATAATGAAAGAACGGTAGAGGCCGAAAAAATTTTAAACTGGGCTTATCGAGACTTTAAGGCCAAACGTATAGTTAAGAAAAATCAAATAATTGGCCGAGTGCCAGTGTGGCTTGGCGAAAAAAAAGATATTGCAGTAGTTTCAAAGGAAGACATATTTGTAACACTACCAATATCACAGACTTCTACAATAAAAACCATTATTTCTTACCGCCAACCTATGGAAGCACCATTCGATGTAGGACAGAAAACTCCCGCTAAATTAAAAATAGTTTATACAGAAGACTCAAAAAATATCTCAAAGGAGTATAATCTATTTGCCAGTGAAAGTTCTCAAACGGGAAATTTTCTTACACGAATATATGCAACGATAATAATTTTTAAAAATCATATAACGCGTTTAGTTCAATAAAATGGTGGGAAAGTTAATTACATTTGAAGGTATCGATGGGTGTGGCAAATCAACCCAAGCCCGCTTGCTTTACGATAATTTAAAAAGAATTTCGACTAAATGTATACTGACACGTGAGCCGGGGGGCTCAAAAGGCGCAGAAGAAATCAGAAAACTTCTAGTTACAGGAACTAGTAATCGTTGGTCAGCAGAGACTGAGATTTTATTATTTACAGCAGCTAGGCGTGATCACCTTGAGAGGACAATTAGTCCAGGGCTGCGCGATGATAAAATAGTAATTTCAGATCGGTTTTTTGATAGTACAAAAATTTATCAGGGAGCTGCTCGATCAGATCTCGTTGAATTAGCAGAAACACTCCACCATTTAACAATCAAACTTATACCCAACCTAACATTTGTAATAGATATGGAACCAAAACGCGCTTTAAAGCGTGGACTAGATCGGTTTTCGGGTGAGGATAGGTTTGAAGAGTTTGGACTTAATTTCCAAAAGAAACTTAGAGCAGGTTTTATCGAGTTAACGAAAAAAGAAAATAAACGTTGTCATCTAATTAATGGAGATAATGACCCACAAAAAATATCTAAAGAAATATTTCAAATATATTCAGATCACTCTAATGGATAAGATATTAACCACATTAGAATC
>JAQWUC010000013.1 GCA_029242355.1 Paracoccaceae bacterium
GGTTCTCTTCAATCCCTCTTTCTCACCGAACGGCATACCGGTAGCGAATAGCATTTCAATCATTTTAGATCGATCAGAAACACGTAATCTTCGATCATTTAACCAGGCTCCCTGGCCTTTTTCGGCCGTGAACATCTCATCTTTTATTGGGTCATAAATGACACCTGCTATTATTTCTTTTTTATATTCTAGACCGATTGATATTGCCCAATGGGGTATTCCATGTAAAAAATTTGATGTGCCGTCCAAAGGATCTACGATCCACTTTCGGGTTGGATCTTGGCCTTCTTTTTCTTCACTTTCTTCTCCAATCCAACCATAATTTGGTCTTGCTTCACTTAATTCTTGGTGGATGATTTCTTCAGCTTTTATGTCAGCTTTACTTACAAAATCTCCTGCTGCTTTTGAGGAAACTTGTAAATTCTCTACTTCGCCAAAGTCTCGAAGCAATCCTCTGGATGCACGACGGGCTGCTTTTATCATTATATTTAGATTTGCACTTGCTTGACTCATGTTAGCTCAGTTTTGTTAGTTTTAGTTTGGTTATGCTCTTTCAATATATTCCATAGTTTCGGTCGAAACCATAATTTTTTCGTTCTCCTCGATGAAAGGAGGAACATTAATTTTAATGTTATTATTAAGAACAGCTGGCTTAAAACTATTTACTGCCGTTTGGCCCTTTACTGCTGGTTCCGTTTCAGTCACCACACATACTACTTTATCTGGCATCGTCACATTTAATGCTTCTGCTTCGTAATACTCAATTTGGACTACCATGCCATCTTGTAAAAATGGTCGCTTGTCTCCAAGTAGCTTTGATGGAAGTTCTACTTGCTCGTAAGTTTCATTATCCATAAAAGTTAAAATGTCATCTGCCTCGTATAAAAATTGTTGATTTTTCTGTTCTAAGCGTACTTTCTCCACTTTGTCTGCTGATCTGAAGCGTTCATTAAGTTTAGAACCATTTCGAAGATTCTTCATTTCAACTTGAGCAAAAGCCCCACCTTTACCAGGTTTCACGTGAGATACTTTGGCGACTATCCACAGGCCTCCATTATGTTCTAAGATATTGTTAGGCCTAATTTCATTCCCATTAATCTTTGGCATTTTATTTCTTTCGTTTTAGAGTAACTTTTTATTGTGTGCGCCGATTACCAACACTCATCAGACCTTTTTCCTCGAGCACCATTTTTGCCTCGTCTAAGCATTTCCAGACGAGCGACATTAAGTTATCAATTTCGTATGTGGTAATGATTAGCGGCGGTGATATTATCATTTTGTCATATACGTGCCGCATAATTAGACCATTTCTTATACATATGTTTCGAGTAATCAGTCCTGCCGTACCCTCTGCAGCTTTAAAACTAGCCCTACTTTTTGGCTCTGGACTCAATTCGATAGCACCAAGCATTCCAAGTGAACGCGCTTCGCCAACTAAGGGATGATTGCTCAATTCAGCCCATTTTTCTTTAAGATAGGGACCAGTTTCGTCTCTAACGGAGCTAATAATATTTTCTTCCTGAAGTATCCTTATATTTTCACAGGCAACTGCGGCCGCTACAGGGTGTCCTGAATATGTATAACCATGACAAAACTCACCGCCTTTGGTTTCCAGTACCGAGGCTACCCTGTCGGAGATAATACTTCCTCCGATTGGTTGGTAACCTGATGATAGGCCCTTAGCTATCGTCATTAGATCCGGCTTGATTGAAAATGTATCTGATCCAAACCAGTTTCCAGTCCTTCCAAAACCGCAAATTACTTCGTCGGCGATCAATAATATGTTATGTTCTTCGCAAATACGTTGTATTTCTGGCCAATAAGTTTCCGGAGGTATTATTACGCCGCCAGCGCCTTGTATGGGCTCAGCAATAAATGCTGCGATGTTATCTGAGCCAATTTCCATAATTTTGGTTTCAAGCTCTTTTGCGCGCATGATACCAAAGTCATTGGGACTCATATTTCCTCCTTCAGCATACCAGTAAGGTTGGTCTATGTGAATGATATCAGGAATTGGCATCCCTCCTTGAGAATGCATAGATTTCATGCCACCTAAACTTGCAGAGCCAAGCGACGAACCGTGATAGGCGTTCAATCTAGAGATTATTATTTTCTTTGTTGGCTTTCCATAAGTTGCCCAAAAATGACGAACCAATCGTATGTTGGTATCATTTGCTTCTGATCCAGACGAAGAAAAAAATACATGGTTAAGATGCTTAGGAGCAATAGAAGAAATCTTTTCTGATAAATTTATAACGGGAGGATGCGTTGTGCCAAAAAATGTGTTGTAGAAGGGGAGCTTTTGCATTTGTTTTTCAGCTGCTTTGGCTAGTTCACTTCTGCCATAACCTATGTTGACGCACCATAACCCTGACATCGCATCAAGAAATTTTGCGCCATCATTGTCGTATAGAAAAATTCCATCTCCTTTTACGATCACTCGAGAGCCAGTTTGATTTAATTCAGCCATATCGCTGAATGGGTGCACATGATGAGCGGCATCAATTTTTTGAAATTCTTTTGTTGAAGGTAAGTTTGCAATTCTATTCATTCTACTAGAACCATCTATTCAATGAGATTTATTTAAATCTGATTTAACTATAAAGTTAAATCAGCTGTGTAAAACGTTAAATTTGGTACCGATGCCCCGGCTCGAACGGGGGACCCCTAGATCCACAATCTAGTGCTCTAACCTACTGAGCTACATCGGCGCTATTTAATCGATACGGTATAATGCTTTTGAACTCAAGTTGAAATTGTTAATTATAAGTTCCTCATTTTAGCTATGATTGGCTGAGTGAATCCTTAAAGCATTTTAAAAAAAGAACTTTTATTTTTCGTAAATGATTTGTCTGACCATTTAATTTGTTTACGTAAATTTAATTCGCAAAAAGCCCAGAAATATCTCTTGCTTCTTTTACTTGATCAATTGGTGATCTAGTCTTAGCCTTATTTTGGATGGCAATACCATAAGACATAAATGGTAATGGCGAATACAATTTAATTGATAATTAAGGACTGACCATTCGTAAAATTAAGGCTAATTCCCAATGACAAGAAAACAAGAAAATAATGAGTTTGAAGCAATCGGCTTTGATGCTGATGATACATTATGGGAGAATGAAACCTTATTTTATAATGCACAAAAAATTTTTAATGAAGTTCTCGGAAATTATAATGATAATTTGGATCAAAAGTTATTAAAGATAGAAAAACAAAATATCGAATATTATGGTTATGGAGTAAAGGGCTTTATACTTTCATTGATTGAAACAGCAATAAAATTGTCAAATAAAAAGGTAGACAATGACACCATAAATACGTTTTTGAATTTAGGTAAGAACATGCTGTCGGAACCAGTTAAAATTTTACCAGGTGTCAAGTCTAATTTGAGAATGCTTTCAAAGAATTACAAATTGATTTTAATTACCAAAGGAGATCTTTTAGATCAAGAAAGAAAAATCGAAAGCTCAGGACTTTCAAAATATTTCACTCACATCGAAATTGTTTCTGAAAAAAACAAAACGACCTATACAAGAATATTAAACAAATATAAAATCAATCCAAAAAAATTCTTAATGGTAGGGAATTCATTAAAATCAGACATTCTTCCTGTGACTGAAATAGGAGGTAAAGGTATTTACATACCATATCAGTTAACCTGGGAGCTTGAGAAAGTTGATTATGATCCCAAATCTAAGGGTTACGTGCAATTAGACAATATTTCATTAATTAGAGCGTGGTTAGAAAAAACTTAAAATAATTAAGGGCACCGCAAATGCATTCGGTGTTTCTATTCATTACGTCTATTAAATTGTTAATTTACATAATTCATATGCTCTGGCCGGCATAAATTAGCCTTGAATATATAGCTATTATCAGTTGGTTTGGAAAGTATCATAGAGATTTTCACAATGCATGAAATTAATATTGGAACAAGATTTTTTAACTTTGCTTAGGATATATACCCACGGGCCCCTAAATCCACTATCTAGTGCTCTAACCTACTGAGCTACATCGGCACTGAATAACCAAAATGGTATATTGCTTAAGAATTCAAGATTAAAAGCTTATCGAACTACCTTCTGGCACCAAAACTGATACATGCCTGCAAAAGCGCGTGGATTAGCCTTTTCATAGGCGTTCCATTTGTCCAGATCATATGGGTCATCTTTGCCAGTATTTTTTAGGCTAAAGTCTAAAACTAAGTTTTTTGCCTCAAAGCCACAGAATTTTAGGTCTAACTCAGCAAGGAAATCTTGTATTCGAGCTATGGTGAACCTGTGTTCTCGTATATGGAACAGCAGGTCCCGCAGCATACTAAGGCTATAAAAGTCGCCAGAAGAAAGTATAGTTTTATGGTGCTCTTTATTTGATTTGATTAGCATAGATCTAAATGATTTCATTTTGATATCATTTGACTTTATCTTTAATTGGTTAATTTCTTCTCTCATTTTTACAATGTGTTGTCTAGCTAGCTCGCTATATAAACCAATCTTCATAAGGCCATCTTTTTTGAGACAGTCTGTTAAAACTTTCCATCCAGCCATAGGTTCATCCATATGATGCAATACACCCACACTTTCAATTATATCAAATTGTCTATCGAGTTTACCTAAATCTAAGATGTCGGCTTGCATATATTCAATATTTTGAACACCTAACTCCTTTGTCTTTCGTTTGGCATAGGCTAGGCTGGACAAACTTAGGTCAATGGCTAGGACTTTTGAGTTTTTAAATCTTTTTGCGGATCCTATCGAATGTTGGCCTGTTCCACACCCAGCTATTAAGATGTCTGGGGAGTTAACCGTACTTGGCCTTTTAACGAATAGTTTCAGTTTTACCTTTTGAGCAATCTGAGAAATTGGAGCGGGCTTTATCGGTAATTCCAAATTAACCCACCTCGGATAAGGGTTGACCTCGTATTGTTCTTTAACTTTTGAAGATATTACATCCGTGATTTTTTCCAGGGTTTGAATATCAGGCTTTAGACGGGCTTCTTCATTTGGTTCTAGAACTTGTCGTTTAAACACCTCATCTATCGCATTAGTTACAGTTAACGTATCGAACCACTCATACTCATTGAGGGCTTTGTAGCTCGCTAGACATAATATAGACTGTGGACTTGGTTGCTTCCCATCAGAAAGGGCCTTATCTACAGAAGCTTCTAATATCTTGAGGGCTTCAGTTTCACTATCACTTTGATCGTAAATGTACTCATTTGTGAAGCATTGAAGCGCTAATGCTGATTGAAAACGAAGCATGTCTAATGAAGTCGTGAGTTGCGAAACCGATAGTAGCAAGTGAGCTCGAAGATTTTTGAGGCTATCTTCCAACTTTAAATCAGGAAGAGGACAAACACTCATCAATTTCAATAAAAGGGGGACGTGCGATAAGTCTGTTAGAATATTTTCTAATGATTGTCGGCTCTCATATCCAGGATGCTTTTGGAAGAGCGTTTGCACACTGGGCTCAAATTTCAAAAGGCTTATTACAGCCAGAGCGATGTCTACAGGCCTAACATAAATTTTCTGATCAAGTAGAGAGTTAATTTTAACCTGCAGATAAGGGTTGGGTTTGGTAAATATTATTCTTTTCAGAACAACTCCCATGTTGTAAAAAGCTTCAGCATAATCAGGTTTGATGTCTAGAGCTTTATAGTATGCGTCTACAGCCTCTTCCGACTTACCTTGCTTTTGGAGAACAGCGCCTATATTGGAATAGGCGTAAAGATAATCAGGTTTGATATCTAGAGCTTTATTGTATGCCCCTATAGCCTTTTCTAGCTTACCTTGTTCTTTTAGAGCATTGCCCATGTTGTTGTAAGCTTCAGCATAGTCAGGTTTGTTGTCTAGAGCTTTCTGATATGCTTCTATAGCCTTTTCTAGGTTGCCTTGCTCTTTGAAGGTATTAGCCATATTGTAATAAGCCTGCGTAAAATCAGGTTTGATGTCCAGAGCCTTATTGTATGCTTTTATGGCTTGTTTTGGTTTGTCTTGCTCGTTAAGAACTACGCCCATGTTGTAATAAGCGTCAGCGTAATCAGGTTTAATCGTTACCGCTTTATTGTAAGCCATTAGTGCCGCATCAAGTTGACTTAAACTAGTATAAGATCTGCCACACATATTATGCAAAAAAGCTGAAGTTGGGAATTTCTGGAGTAAATGTGAAACACGGTCTAAAACTTTTTTGAATTGTCTTTGATTATAAAGTTCATTTAGACTATTAATTTGGTCTTGTAATGGTTTTTGATTAGCTGAACTTGTGGTTCCATCTTTGTTTGGCGTTAATCCCCGGAACTTTTGCTCCAACTTATCCAAGTCTTTGCCTTTAATACCTTTATCTTTAGCTTGATCAAATACGACTTTTGCATCGTCCAACCGACCCACTGCTATTAACGCATCAATATAACTCAACCAATACTGAGTTATCGATGCATTGGCATCCAAAGCCTTCTTGAAAAATGGAAGAGCCCCTTCAACCTTGCCTATACCAACGGCCAATACGCCCATATTATGATTAGCATCAGAATGACTAGGTTGCGCTTTCAAAATAGCCGTGTAGTACTGATCCGCTTCCCCTAAACGCCCAGATTTGTGTGCTTGAACACCTTTTTCTAATGCTTCTATTAACGTAAGTTTCATTATGGCCTCTTCTTATCATTTTATTTATAACAGATTAACATGGCAAAAGTGAATTAAAGACAAGTGAAGTTGTTTTAGTAGTTGTCACCAAAAGCTATACATTAGTTGCAACTTTTTTTGTTTGACAAAAGATTTACCTTTTTGGTAAATCTTAACGACTTTGGTAAATCGTAACGACTTAAGATATCGAACGGGAGACCTCTAGCTCCATAATCTAGTGCTCTAACCTACTGAGCTATATCGGCGTTATATAATCGATACCATATATTGCTCTTGAACTTAAGATCAAAAGTATGGGCATGAATTCGCCGAAATGAGACTTTTTTATTATTTTACGATTTACTTTGTTAGTAAAGTTATTAACTTAAGTTTCATGGGCAATCAATAATTAAAAATTGTGCGTGATTAATCTTTATGAAACGCCGTCCGATATTTGAGTGGAACTTTATGTGTTTAAGAATATCAAGGGTTTAATAAATATAAAAGGAGATTTACAGCATGAAAGAAATTGATTTTGCATACCTACCAGTAATTGGACGCGGCGAACAAATTCACATAATTTGTGCAATGCACGGAATAAAGATAAACATCCTTTATTCTACTCCAATGGGAAATGACTTCCAATTAAGTACAGACTCGTTATTTGGGACTGTCCCTTGGATGAAAGATAAATCAAATGATTTGATATTAAATGACTCCATGGCCATGGTGCAATATTTGGTTACTAAATACGAAGGTCCACTTACACCGTTGTCAGCAATTGAAGCCGCTTCAATTGCTAATCTTTGGGCTTGGAGTAACGATTACTATTCTTTTGTACTGTCGCCTTTGCATGATATTATTACTGGCCATAACGAGGTTTTTTGGAGAAATCTTAGATTGACCGATACTCTTGCGGAAGGAGGAAAAGAGCTTGCTTTAAATAATTTAAAAATCTTACATGATAAAAGAGTTAGTTTTTTAGAAAATTATCTTGAAAAATTTAGTGACGGTGATTTTATGGTAAATGGGAAGTGTTCTTATGCGGATATTTTCTTATTTACCTGCGTTCGTGCTGTTCAAAAGTGTGCAGGCTTTGGTGATTTTAGAGCTCTATGTGGTTCTGATCCATTTGCAGATAGGAAAAATATATTGAGAGTTTGCAGAGATGTAGAATCCATAAAAGAAGTTTCTGAAACCGTTGGAACTAAGTTTGAAGAATGTCCGATTTAGGGAACTTCTTGAATTTTATTTAAAGTATTAACGATATGATTTCTTATGTACAGAAGGCCGTACCGTTAGCACAATAAGTTAGTCGCTTGGCTTAATTGTCGGGTTTTTTTATATTAAAGATCGAGTTAGATGAGTCGACGGTATACTATGCGCTATTTCAACGAGGACTTCAAATTATAATAATATAAATTAATTTTGATAGGAGGAGTTATGGTAGTAAAATCAACCACGATTGATAACGAAAGAGTAAGATTAACTGAATGGGTTTTCGAAATTGGTGATCAAACGGGTCAACACAAGCACGAATATGATTATATCGTTGTTCCTATGCTAGATGGTGAATAAAAAATTATAAATGAAGATAATTCGACTATTGCTTCTAAGCTGTCCAAGGGCCGCAGTTATTTTAGAGATAAGGCAGTTAATCACAATGTTATAAATAATAATGATTTCGAATATAGTTTTGTGGAGATCGAAATAAAATAAAAAAGGAACATAATAATTCCAGAGGAATTAGACTAAAACTTGGGCAAACGGACTTTGATTGGAAGAGATTAGATTGGAAAATTTAAGTTATGAGTATTAATGATGAGACTGAAGTCAGTGTAGATTTGCAAGTGGGGCCTACCTCCTTGGGAATGGTTAGGCTCTATTTAGTAACAAGTAATATGGAGATTCCTATGGACTTCACTCCTGAAGAAGCTGATGAAATAGCTGAAGAAATTAAATCAGCGGCACAAAAAGCGCGTGAAACTGACACATAAACGCATCATTTCTCTTGTACTAAAATTTTTTCTAGTTATTAATTTTTCTTTGTATATTATTTATGTGTGGCAGTTCTGGGGCTTTGGTGTTAGAGCTACATCCTAGTGGCCTTAAGTTCTTGAAAGGGAACTGGCTCTGCGTCAGACTGTGGTCTTTTGTAACCGGTGCCCACCTGGTTTTCCAGGCTCTCAAGGATTAGACTTCTTCACGGATTTTCTGGTTCTGTCACGATATATAAATATAACGTTTGTTGCTTCTTAGAAAATAATTTTGAAGAAATGAAAATGCCTTGTTGTTAGCTAATTTTAAAACTGCCGCCCGAAAGAAAGCCAAAACCGTGCGTGCTAAAGCTCATAGGGAGATGGGTTATGTTGCTTCACAGGCGGTTTGCAGCCACATTAACAATTTTGTAATTAATGAAAAAAACTTCAAAGTTATCGCAGTTTATATGCCCATTCAAACTGAAATTGATATACTTCCAGTGATACCTAGAATTAGAGAGTTGGAAAAAATTTTATGTTTACCTAATATTATTTCAGATAATGAACCACTTGATTTCTTAGCTTGGAATGAAAATAGTAAACTGGTTAAAGGTAAGTTTGGCGTCATGGTACCAGAAACTGACAAAATTGTAGACCCAGATCTTATTCTTTGCCCAATGTTAAGTTTTGATGCAAGAGGATATAGATTGGGGTATGGGGGCGGATTCTATGATAGAACAATTCATCATCTTGCTAGTCAGAAGTCTATTTTTACTTTAGGCTGCGCTTTCTCTGAACAAATCTCATTAGGTACCTTGCCAATTGGAAAATATGATAAGCCACTGAATGCAGTTGTTACTGAAAATGGTGTAACCTTTTTTGACATTTAGTAGCTCTACCTTGCAACTTATAAAATTTAAGTCTAGTGAACAATTATGAATATTTTGTTTCTTGGTGATATCGTAGGACGTAGTGGTCGGGATGCTTTGGAAAAGGAGTTGCCGCGCCTTCGCAAAGAATTGAAACTCGATTTTGTTGTTGTTAATGCTGAGAACGCGACCGCTGGAGTGGGACTTAGTATCGATCATGCGAAGCACATTTTAACGCTAGGCGTGGATTGCATTACTTTAGGTGATCATGCTTTCGACCAGCGAGAAATGATAACATTTATTCAACAAGAACCGCGTATTCTACGACCGTTAAATTTTGCAAAAACTGCTCCTGGCAGGGGAGCCGATATGTTTAGAACATCTACTGGAAAGAGAGTCCTAGTAACCCAAGTACTGGGTCAAGTATTTATGAAGAAAAATTTTTCTGATCCATTTTCTGGTTTGGACTCTGTTCTCAATATTTCAAAACTAGGAAAAGCTTGCGATGCGGTGATTGTTGATGTGCACGCTGAAGCAACTTCAGAGAAGATGGCTTTGGGTCACTGGTGCGATGGCCGAGTGACATTGGTGGTTGGGACACATACGCACATACCAACTTCTGATTTGCAAATATTAAACAATGGAACTGCTTATCAAACGGATGCTGGAATGTCCGGTGATTACAACAGTGTCATTGGGATGGATCGTCAAGAACCGATTCAACGTTTCGTTACTGGGATGAGCAAAGGGCGATTTGTTCCTGCTAATGGCGCAGCCTCTCTATGCGGTGTTTTTTTAGAGGTAGGTTCTTCTGGCTTTGCTAAACGCGCATGTGCGGTTCGGGTTGGAGGTATCTTGGAACAGGTTCTTCCAAAATTAGAATAAGATTTAAACAAATTGGATTCTATGATTTTAAGATCATACTTGCCCTTTTTTGAATTTTTCTAGTATTCTAGTATAGCGATGATTTATAAGCGCTCGACAATTGGGGAGCAGTAATGGCCGGACATTCTAAATGGGCAAATATTCAGCATAGAAAAGGGCGGCAAGACGCTGTTAGATCAAAACTTTTCTCTAAATTATCAAAAGAGATTACAGTGGCTGCAAAAATGGGAGATCCTGATCCTGAAAAAAATCCGAGACTTCGACTTGCCGTTAAAGAAGCAAAGACTAATTCAGTGCCAAAAGACGTAATTGAGCGTGCTATTAAGAAAAGCGCAGCCGGGGATTCACAGGACTATGATGAAATACGATATGAAGGCTATGGCATAGGTGGTGTCGCAGTAATAGTTGAGACGATGACAGATAATCGAAATAGGACTGCATCGAACGTACGTTCAATATTCAGCAAATATGGAGGAAAATTGGGTGAAACAGGCTCTGTTTCATTCATGTTTGATCATGTTGGATTAATTTCCTATGGCGTAGATGTAGCTGGCGCGGATCAAATCCTCGAGGCTGCTATCGAGGTTGGTGCCGACGATGTTGAGAGCTCTACCGAGGAGCACAATATTTTTTGTAGTGATACAGAACTGAGCTTAGTGTTGAATGCGCTTGAGTCGCATTTTGGAGAGTCTAGAAGCTCAAAGTTGATTTGGCGCCCTCAAAATCTTATTGAGTTGGATTTAGAGCAAGCAGAAAACCTTTTGAAGTTAGTTTATGCGCTTGAAGATGATGATGATGTACAAAATGTAACTGCTAATTTTAGTGTTTCGGATGAAGTGCTTAAAATTTTATGATATCGTTTGCCAGTTTTTTTAATTTAATATTATCAGCACATTAACCATTAAATATAGCGTCGTACTTTTGCACCTTTTAAAGACATTAACAATAATACCTAATTTTAAAATCAGATGAGGAATGATGCTGTTTAAAAGTTATTAGACTAAGTTCAGAATAATAATACTAGAGCTTTGGTCGTGATTTTGATAAAAGTTTTCATCCACATATTCAAGAGAGAAAAAATGAAAGAGATTTTAGAGGAATTAAAAACAAGACGTGACCAGGCTCGGTTGGGCGGAGGTAAGAGTCGGATAGAAGCTCAGCATGAAAAAGGCAAGCTTACTGCCCGAGAACGAATTGAAGTTTTACTCGATGAAAATTCCTTCGAAGAATTTGATATGTTTGTTTCACACCGTTGTGTGGATTTTGGGATGGAACGGACTAAGATTCCAGGAGATGGTGTGGTTACAGGATGGGGAACCATTGATGGTAGAATGGTCTATGTTTTTAGTCAGGACTTTACAGTTTTTGGGGGATCATTATCTGAGACTCATGCAAATAAGATTTGTAAAGTTATGGATATGGCGATGCAGAATGGCGCGCCGATTATTGGCTTGAATGATAGTGGTGGTGCGCGAATTCAAGAGGGTGTAGCGTCGCTTGCTGGTTATGCGGAAGTCTTTAAACGAAATATCTTAGCTTCGGGAGTTGTTCCTCAAATAAGTGTGATTATGGGGCCATGTGCAGGAGGAGCTGTTTACTCACCAGCAATAACTGATTTTATTTATATGGTAAGAGACAGCAGTTATATGTTTGTCACTGGACCTGAGGTGGTGAAAACTGTCACTAATGAAGTGGTAACTGCTGAAGAACTTGGTGGAGCAAAAACCCATACAACCCAGTCATCAGTAGCGGACGGTGCTTTTGATAATGATATAGAAACTTTAAGAGGAATAAGACGACTTTATAGTTTTTTGCCTTTGAGTAACAGAGTCAAACCACCAGTTTTAAAATCGGTTGATAGAATAGATAGAGTTGAACCAAGCCTGGATACTTTAATACCAGACAATCCAAATTCTCCGTATGATATGTGTGAGTTAATTAAAAAAATTGCTGACTCCCAGGATTTTTTTGAAATTCAAGCAGAGTTTGCGAAAAATATCATAATTGGTTTCATAAG